>JAAXKN010000077.1 GCA_025612375.1 Ignavibacteria bacterium | reverse complement strand
TTGTATAACGGGTAGACACGTTAGTCATTTTTTTACAAGTCGCTCCGCCGGAGCTCTGAACATTTCTTTTGACCGTCGTTTTTCTACAGACAAGTCACCCCTCCGGGGTTCTACCAAGGACATAAAGGCTTTAATGCAGAAATATAAAATCTTAAATATCGACTGCGCGAACTGCGCGGCTAAGATTGAAAATAACCTCACTAAATTAAAAGACGTCAGGTACGTCTCGGTAAATTTTGCAGATTCGGTGATGTTTATCGATACCGACAATATCGAAAAGGTAAGGAAGGTTATTAAACAGACCGAGCCTGAAGTTGAGATCATAGATGCGTCACAGAAGATAAAAAGCGTCAGGCTGGAAACGGAAGAAAAACGCCAGCTGAAGAAAAGACTCACATTTGTCCTTATACTGGCCGCGGTTTATATAGCGGGACTCATCTTTAAGCCTTACCTCTCCACCCTGTTTAACGGAATGGGAGAAATACTCCTGATGCTTGCGGTATATCTTCTTGCCGGATGGGACGTTCTTTACAGCGCCGGGAAAAAAATACTGAAAGGAAAACTCTTTGACGAGCATTTCCTGATGTCCCTGGCTACTTTAGGCGCCATTGCAATCGGCCAGTTCCCCGAGGCCGCAGGCGTTATGATTTTCTACCAGGCCGGTGAATTCCTGCAGCAGCTCTCGGTTAAAAGGTCCCGCAGATCCATCCGCTCTCTCCTCGAGATCCAGCCTGAGTACGCCAATATAAAGTCGAATGGTGAAATAAAAAGAAAAGATCCTAAGGATGTCCGCCCGGGTGAGGTAATTGTTGTAAAGCCGGGAGAGAAAATTCCGCTTGACGGCCTGGTAACCGAGGGCTCGGGCTATGTGGATACTTCCCCGCTTACGGGTGAAGCTGTACCAAGAGAAGTAATTCCGGGGCAGAATGTTCTGGCGGGAATGATAAATAAAACCGGGCTTCTTACAATTAAAGTTACAAAGCCTTTTGAGGAGTCCTCCATCTCGCGCATGATGGAACTGATTGAAAATGCCGGCAGCCAGAAGGCTGAGACAGAAAAGTTCATTACAAAATTTTCTCGCTACTACACCCCCTTTGTTGTAGCCGTGGCTCTCTTGATAGCATTCATTCCCCCGCTTTTCTTCCATGGAAATCTTGATAGCTGGATATACCGCGCACTGGTTATACTTGTAATTTCGTGTCCCTGCGCTCTTGTTATCAGTATTCCCTTAGGCTACTTTGGAGGCATCGGCGCCTCATCAAAAAAGGGAATCCTTGTAAAAGGATCAAACTTCCTCGATACGCTGGTTGAAGTTAAAACTGTAGTTTTCGACAAAACCGGAACGCTTACAAAAGGGGTTTTCCGTGTAAAGGAAATTGTGACCGAAAACGGCCTGGGTAAAGATGAGCTTTTGCGCATGGCGGCTGAAGCCGAAGCGCAGTCGAACCACCCCGTGGCGCAGTCAATAAGGGAGGCCTACGGAAAAGACATTGAGCTAAGGGCAATTGAGTACTACCATGAGATACCGGGCTACGGCATTAAGGCCAGAGTGGAAGGAAAAGATATCCTTGCCGGAAGCGACCGCCTGATGCACAGGGAAAACATTCAGCACAATAATTGCGGCAGTTCGGATACTGTCCTCCACCTTGCCTGTAACGGGACATATGCCGGATATATTACAATTTCGGATGAGCTGAAAGAAGACGCGCGAGACGCCGTTGAGTATTTAAGGCGTGAGGCTGTGGAAAAAATTATCATGTTTACAGGCGACAATAAAATGGCCGCGGAAAAGATATCAAAAGAATTAAACCTGGATCAGTGCTATTCTGATCTTCTGCCCGAGGATAAGGTCAGCACCCTGGAAAGCCTCATGGGTGAAAAGAAGGGTAAAATTGCCTTTATCGGCGACGGCATTAACGACGCCCCTGCTCTCGCCCGCGCGGATGTGGGAATTGCCATGGGAGCACTGGGAAGCGACCTCGCAATTGAAACAGCCGACGTTGTTCTTATGACCGATACCCCGTCAAAAGTGGGTACAGCAATCCACCTGGCCCGTAAAACCAGAAGCATCGTATGGCAGAATATAATTTTTGCCCTTTCGGTAAAGGCTTTTTTCATTATTCTTGGCTCATTCGGCATTGCAACGATGTGGGAGGCGGTTTTTGGTGATATGGGTGTGGCGCTTATTGCAATACTCAACTCAACGCGCGTTCTGAAATGATTTGTAAAAAGCCGCCTTTTGGGGCGGCCTTTCTGTGGAAATTTATCTTACGCTGAAGCCGTTTGCCTTAAGGCTGCTTTTTGCCTTATCAAGCGACACTTCTTCTAAGTTCATCCCGCACTTGGGGCAGGTCCCCTTAAAGTCGGAAATCACATTGTAATCCATCTGGCACTGAAATACTTTCCCGTCCTTATTTTCATCAATTCCCTGTAGGTCTATAACCCCCTCGTGTACAATGGTGTTTGCCCGTAAGGAGGTATTATTATTTGCCTGAACTTCCTTCCGCGGCGCCTGCGGTGTAGTCTGCTGCTGCTGCTGATCAGTTTTTTTCTCCCCGCATCCTGCAGTTAAAACGGCAAAAGTCAAAAAAGCGGCAAAGAAAAATGTTTTTCTAAATGGCATATTTTCTCCTGTTTTACATTTACGTCAATATAAGAATAAAATGCCCGAAATCTCAAGACCCGGCAAATATTCAATATTTTGCTGATGACATAAGTGTTTATTTTTATTATATTTGCTCCAACTTTAATGATATTGCCGGAATGTAACCTTTCTAAAAGAAAAAATGTAAAAAATGAACAGTTTTAGAGTATTTTTAGTTAAAAGTATTAGATATTAAAGTAATTAGATATTAAATTATATTAGTTCCGGCAAGAGGAATTTTTTGAGTAGTATGGGGCCATGCGGACGGATATTGCGGACTCATATGAATGGATTGGTAAGTAACAAATTTATTAAATAAACGTCAGACTAACAGAACAAAGAGTAATTCAGATTGGGTAATTGCTGTCTTAAAATTTAAGATGGAGGAAAGTCCGAACTCCACAGAACAGGGTGCCGGGTAACGCCCGGGGTTCCGCGCAAGCGGGATACGGACAGTGCCACAGAAAAGATACCGCTCCGACTTGTCGGAGTAAGGGTGAAATGGCAGGGTAAGAGCCTACCGCTCCTTTAGTAATAAAGGAGGCAAGGTAAACCCCACCCGGAGCAAGATCAAATAGGGAAAGCTTTCTGCTTAGCGGCGGAACAGGGCTGTTCGTTCTGCGTGCTTTCCGGGTAGATCGCTTGAATAGCGGAGTAATCCGTTATCCAGATAAATAATTACCGCCCTCCTTTGGAGGAATACAAAATTCGGCTTATAGATCTGGATTATTCCTTTGTTCTTTGTTGTCTGTTCCTTTGGAACAATCATGCTGAAAAAACGTTGGAAGCTTAGAGAAAAGTCGGATGAAAATATAGTAAAATCTTTGGCTGATTCACTTAACGTGACACCGATTCTGGCTAACCTGCTCGTTCAGCGGAAGATTACAAATTTTCACCTGGCAAAAGCGTTTTTCCGCCCCTCGATCGAGGACCTGCACGATCCTTTCCTCATGAAAGGCATGGAAGAGGCCTCCTTCCGGCTAATTAAGGCTATCACATCAAATGAACTTATTACGGTTCATGGCGATTATGACGTCGACGGCACCTGTGCTGCAGCTCTGATGTACCTGTTCTTAAAGGAACTTGGAGCCAGGGCCGAGATCTATATTCCAAACCGCCTTACTGAGGGCTACGGCATCTCAAAGTCGGGCATTGAAACAATTAGGGCTAAAGGGACTTCTCTTATGATCGCTGTAGACTGCGGCATTACGGCAGTGGAAGAAACAGCCCTTGCAAAGTCCCTTGGAATGGATATGATCATCTGCGACCACCATCAGCCCGGCAACTCGATACCCGAGGCTTATGCCGTTCTGGATCCCATAAGGCCGGGGTGCAATTATCCCTTCAAGTTTTTATCCGGTGCCGGTGTGGCGTTTAAGCTTGCCCAGGCCGTAAGCGAAAGAATAGGTAAAAGAGAACTCCCTCTTAAATATCTCGACCTGGTTGCAATTGCGGGAGCGGCCGACATTGTTTCCCTCGAAGGAGAAAACAGAATTCTGGTTAGAAAGGGGATGGAACAGGTAAATACCAACCCCCGCCCCGGCATTGCGGCACTCATCAGAAGTGCGGGCATGGAGCCGGGTAACCTCTCGGCCGGGCATGTTGTCTTTACAATAGCTCCACGCATTAACGCCGTCGGGCGCCTGGGCGATGCCATAAGGGCCGTAGACCTTTTTATTACAACAGATGAAAAGGAAGCCGTCCGCCTGGCTGAAGTGCTCGAAGGCGAAAACTACCAGAGAAGAAAAATTGACGAGCTTACATTTTCTCATGCAATTGACCTTGTGGAGAACTCGGTTAACCTGGACGAGGATATTGCCATTGTTCTTCACGAAGAAAACTGGCATCCGGGCGTAATAGGCATTGTAGCCTCCCGCCTGGTGGAAAGATATTACCGCCCTACCGTAATGCTTACAACGGTTGACGGGGTTGCAAAGGGTTCGGCAAGAAGCATTGTGGGCTTCAATATTTATGAAGCCTTAAAAAAATGCGAAGAAACACTCCTCCAGTTCGGCGGCCATGAAGCTGCCGCGGGGCTCGCACTTGAGCTCGATAAGCTCCAGGAATTTAAGGAGAAGTTTAACCAGATTGTTAAAAGCGTTGTAAAAACTGAAGACGTTCTGCCCGAGATACTCATTGATACGAAGATCAATCTCTCGGAACTGACGCCGAAATTCCTGCGCATACTGGATGAATTTGCGCCTTTCGGTCCGGGCAACATGCGCCCCACATTCCTTGCCGAAAGTGTTCAGCTCGTTTACAACCCCCGCATTGTAGGCAATAACCACATTGTACTTACCTTCCGTCAGGAGGGATGCGACAGGGTTTTTGACTCAATTGGATTTAATTTAGGCAGCTATGCCCCGCTTATTGATAAAGATAAGAATTTGCTTGATATTGTATTTACTATAGAGAAAACGATGCGCGACGGAAGAACATTCCCGCAGCTCAGGATTAAGGATATAAGAGTCCGGCAGGCAAATGAGGAAAAAAGCGAAGATATTAGTATTAATAAAATAGAAGTAAATAAATAGGAGAGAAAAATGTCAGGTCACTCAAAATGGGCAACCATTAAAAGAAAGAAAGGAGCTTTGGATGCTAAAAGAGGTAAACTCTTTACAAAGCTGATCAAAGAATTAACGATTGCAGCCCGTCAGGGCGGCGGCGACCCGGCAGGAAACCCGCGTTTAAGACTGGCTGTTGATAATGCCAAGGCTGCTAATATGCCTGCTGATAATATCGACAGGGCTATCAAGAAGGCTACCGGCGAACTCGAAGGCGTAAACTACGTCGAAATGTTGTACGAAGGCTATGCTCCCGGCGGCGTTGCAGTCCTGGTGGAAGTTGCTACAGACAACAAGAACAGAACAGTTGCCGAAGTAAGACACCTTTTCAGCAAGGGCGGCGGAAATATGGGTGAATCGGGCTCGGTAGCATGGATGTTCGACCGCAAGGGCGTTATAACTGTACCGAAGCAGGGAAAGTCTGAAGATGATATGATGGAAATTGTGCTCGACGCTGGTGCAGACGACCTCCAGCCTGAAGATGAATATTATTCCATCCAGACCACAGTCGAAAATTTTGAACCCGTTAGAAAAGCCCTGGCCGAAAAGAACATACAGATCGAAAACGCCTCGCTCGAGTGGGTTGCTAAAAATCTTATAGCTGTAACAGGTGAAGATGCCGAAAAAGTAATGAAACTGGTTGAAAACCTGGAAGATAACGACGACGTTCAGAACGTTTATTCCAATGCGGATATAGACGAAAGCGCACTGTCGTAATAATTAAGTCAAAGCCTTTATAAAAGCCGGGGTTGGAGCGTTTTCTCCAACCCTGCTTTTCTTAAGTGCCTGACAGTTTAATTTGCAAATAATTTTATAATGATAATAATTGGTGTGGATCCCGGAACGGTTGTAACCGGCTTTGGGATAGTAAAGCTGAATAAAAACCAGCTTACGTACGTTATACAGGGCGCCATTAAACCCTCCTCAAGGTTGACACTCCCCTGTAAGCTTGAAGTCATTTACAATGAGCTCGACAAATATATAAAGATATATAAGCCGGATGAATTTGCAATTGAATCGGCTTTCT
>JAAXKN010000076.1 GCA_025612375.1 Ignavibacteria bacterium | reverse complement strand
GGCCAACGAGGCTCAGACTTGCGGCCTCCTCAGGTCACTAAATAAAATATTTTGATTGAATTCTACTTCTGCAGAATCATTTTCCTGATTTTCTGAAAAGTTGGGGTAGATAGCTTATAGATATATACTCCGCTTGAAAGATCCTCAGCTTTGAACGAAGCTTTGAAGCTTCCTGCATTCAGAGTCTCATTGATAAGTTCCTTTGCCACCCTTCCCAGCATATCATAAACTACCAGCCTTACATGTTCATCCTTCGGAAGTGAGAACTCGATTGTTGTAACAGGGTTAAATGGATTAGGATAGTTCTGCTTTAAATCAAAGTCCTTCGGAATCTGGTTATCACTCCTGAGCGCCACATTTGTAAGCTTTGATGTAATAAATGTACCTTCACTCGAAAATGGACTCGTCTTTCCATCCGAAGTCATTGACCTTACTCTCCAGAAGTATTTAGTCCCTCCTTTCAGGTCCCTGAAGCTGTATGATATCGTGTCTATGCCTGAAACCTGATTGTATTCTGTAAAGGACTCGTCGGTTGAGAGCTGCAGGTCATACTTCTGTTCTGCTGTGGTACCCGTAGGAGAATACCATGACAGAGTTGCACTGCCTGAATGAATATTAACTCCTCCCGAAGGGCTTGCCGCAACCGGTACAACGGGATAATCACCCGCCCATACAGTAAATGAACCAACTGATGAGAATAAGGAATATGTTCCATCGGTAGCCTTGCCGCGTACTCTTGTAAAATATGTTACGCCATTACTTAAGCCTGTAAGCTGATACTGAAGTGATGAGATATCATCCTGATTTAAGACCATGGTTGTAAAGTCAGCTCTTGTTGACACCTGAAGATTATACTTCTGCAGAGGTGAATATCCTCCTATGTACCAGTTTAGAACGGGTGATGCAGTGTAAACCGTCACTCCTCCCGCCGGATATGCAAGTACGGGCGTTATGGCCTGTGTCCCGTTATCCTTATTTACTGTAAATGTACCTGTACTGGAATATTCCGAATAACTTCCCTCTGAATTAAATGACCTTACTCTTGTGTAGTAGGTTACTCCTGCCGACAAGCCTTGAACCTTATATGACAGGCCTTCTATGCCTGTTACATCCAGTATTGGATTTATGAAGTCATCTGTTAAAGAGAGCTGAAGGTGGTACTCCAAAGGAGGTGCCCACTGGTTAATATACCAGTTCAGTGTTGGAGAAGACTCATAGACTGTTGCTCCTCCTGTAGGATAAGCAAGGACCGGCTTTACGGGTTCAGTGCCCCCTTGAGAGTTTACCTTAAAGTTTCCAACCTCTGAATACTTACTATAATAACCATCTGGTGCCTTAAGTCTTACTCTGGAGTAATAGGTCTTTCCTCCTTTCAGGCCTGTTACCTCGAGCTGAAGGCCATCAATGTTGTCTTTCTCGAAGTATATCGACTTAAAATCCGGAGTTTCAGAGAGCTGCAGGTTATATTTTGCGCCCGGAAAATATTTATTTATATACCAGTTCAAGACCGGAGAATTTGTATATACCAGGATTCCTCCTGTAGGATATGCTAAGGTTGGAACAGGAAAATCCGGATTTACATTTAGTGTAAATATCCATGCCGCTCCCTGCTCATTATTATCCCAGGGTCCGCCAATAATGGCTGTATTCCCGTCTGAGGATATCGAGACTGATAATCCCTGATGGGAATTTCCTACAGCACCAGTTCCAAAGAGTTTATTCCCCAGCTGAGTCCATACACCATTTTGTCTTGCAAAGATCCATGATGCTCCCTGGAAGTTATTATCCTGAGTCCCGCCCACAATGGCTGTATTTCCATCTGAAGAAATTGAAACTGAACATCCCTGCTGGGAACATCCTACAACACCAGTTCCAACGAGTTTATCTCCCTGCTGAGACCATACGCCGTTCTGTCTTGTAAAGATCCATGATGCTCCCGTAATTGAATCGCCAATCCCACCCACAATAGCCGTATTCCCGTCTGATGATATGGAAACTGAAAATCCCTGCCAGGCATTTCCGACAGCACCTGTTCCAACGAGTTTATCTCCCTGCTGAGACCATACGCCGTTCTGTCTTTTATAGATCCAAACTGCTCCCTGATAGTTATTATCACCAATCCCACCCACAATAGCCGTATTCCCGTCTGATGATATTGAAACCGAATTCCCTTGCTCGGTATTTCCGACAGCACCAGTTCCAACGAGTTTTGGTCCCTGCTGAGTCCATACACCATTTTGTCTTGTATAGATCCATGCTGCCCCCTGATAGAAATTATCACCAGCCCCACCCACAATGGCTGTATTTCCGTCTGAAGAAATTGAAACTGAACGTCCCTGCTGGGAATATCCTACAGCACCTGATCCAACGAGTTTTGGTCCCTGCTGAGACCATACGCCGTTTTGTCTTGTATAGATCCATGCTGCCCCGTGATAGTAATTATCACCATACCCACCCACAATAGCCGTATTCCCGTCTGATGATATCGAGACTGAAAATCCCCGATAAACAGGAATTCCAGTGGCACCAGTTCCAACAAGTTTATCTCCCTGCTGAGACCATACGCCGTTTTGTCTTGTATAGATCCAAACTGCTCCCTGGTAGTTATTATCGTCCCACCCGCCCACTATAGCTGTATTGCCGTCTGAAGAAATTGAGACTGAATATCCCTGCTCAGCATTTCCTGCAGCACCAGTTCCAACGAGTTTATTTCCCTGCTGGATAAATTGTGCATTTAGATTAATTGACAGGAGAATGATAATTATTGCGGACAAATACTTTTTCATAACTTATCCTAAAATTTAATGAAGTTAATTATGGGCGGAATGGCTGATTAATCAGAACTGCATCAGCTCCGTTATCCAACTGCATATATATAACTTTTTGTCAGGACTCGTTTTGAAAGAAAAAAGAAAAGGAATCGGTTAGGAAGTTGTTGTGCTCTAGTAGCTGCCTTATTAAAAAGGCAGAAAGAGCTATCATCGTATCCTTAGGTTAAATATCGGATAGCAAATGATTCGTGCAATAAACGTCAAAAATGCGCCATAAAATACATTTACGCCAGTATCATATATAATCTATTTTCAGCGCATATGCAACATTTTATTTCAGGTAATACCAGAAAGGAAATATATATTCAATATATGTTTATGTCTAAGGCCATCAATTATGTCTCAGTTTGAAACAGATATTTTGATTTTAGGCTTTAATCTTTCAGGCGGCAGATTGTCCCTATAATCGCTCTTAAGCGTTCGCAAGTATATCTCATCCAGTTGCCAAAGGGATTCCGGAAAATTTTACGGAGTACCCTTACTGCAGATCAATATTAATCGGGGAACTCCGCTAGGCACCGGTCCTCATCAGGTTCGTAAAAAGCATTATGAGATAATAAGCAACTATAGAGGCCATCATAATTTTCAAAATGCAAGTCCTCACTGAATGCATGAGCCTTACCCAGTATTTCCACATAAGAGGCTGCATCCTTTAGATTTGTCAATTTTTTTTAATTTAAGCAGGTATTTATCCCTGTAAACAGTCGGGATAATTATTTTGTACTGCTCCCGGTTAACCAGTTCAGCATTCATCATCACTCCGGCAATTCTGCCGTTGCCGTCTTCAAGCGGATGAACCTCACTAACTAAAAACCTCATATATGCTGCCCTGGCAAATGGATTTGTCAGTGCTTTATAATATACAAATCCCCGCGTTAGAGTACCCCGCACGAGTTTATAATCCACCAAATGTGCATTCCCCGCCCTGTTATTTCTCTCCTTGAAATTGCCGGGATTCTTATCAACGACACACCCCGATTTTTCTTTGATAGATTATAATTACTTTCACCTAAAAACCGGTTAGAAATAATTGTCGTTAAACGGTAATTCTAAATATCGCTAATCAGTTTTAGGGTCTTTGGTAAATTCTTGGTAAAGTTTGCTACAAGAAGATTTTGAGAGTTACTTTAAAAACAAAAAAGCCTTGCAAATATTTAATTTACAAGGCTTTATAATGGCGGGGCCAATGAGGCTCGAACTCGCGACCTCCTGCGTGACAGGCAGAATAGATTTCTAAAAAGTGTCTTTTTAACTCATTTTTGAAGGTATTTTGACCTGCACTCGTCCCAAATGGTCTAAATTGTTCTATAATTTGCTACGATTTTGCTACGAAGATGCAATTATTCAACTAATGGATTAGACCAACGGTGTGGAAAAAGAAAACCGAATAAGCCAGAATTACCTTTCTAATGCAATTAATATATACCCAAAATGTTCAGTAACAAAAGCCCTTGGTACAGAGATTTCAAATTTTCAGTCTTTGTATACCTTCAATGCCTCCATAACATTTCTTCCGAATAAATTAGGCTTTGGATTTTTGTTCGGTTTTCTTAACCTTCCCCCAATATAATATGGACCTGAAGAGTATAAAGTCCCAAGGATCTCAGGAGAATTATCAATCGGGCAACCTGACTTTTTCCAGTAGCTCTGAAATATTCTTAAGTATGAGGCAGCATAACAAATATTCAATGAATCATTGTAAAGCTTCTTTATTATCTCTTTAGGCGAGCCGCTTATTTTAAGCAGCCCTTTGTACTTATCCCCCGGATAAAACTCACTTTCAGCATTATTCAACTGATTTTCAATCCAGTATGCGGTCTTAAGCTTAACCTGACAGAATCCTAAGGAACTGTTAAGCCCTGAGGCTGCAAGTATCTCATCCAATGCGTCATCCTTCCAGTCGTAATTCATTGTTCTTTCGACATAGATAATAGCCTTAAGATAACTCTCATTAACATCAAACTTCACGGCTGCATTATGAATAAGGCTTTTCTTGGCCTCAAGCTTTTTCATTGTTTCACTGCTATCCTCAGCTTTGAGCTGTATGCTTAATGTGAGGAGAATAATTAATGCAACAAGTAAGTCTTTCTTCAACAATTTACTCCCAAATATCTCGTTATTATTTCATAAGAAGGAAATGCCGGATCCAATGCACCTAATTAAAAATACATTGGGAAAACCGGCATTTGCTTTAATTCACTTCATCTTTAACTATTGTTAGTTATAAAAAACAGGGCTACTTCAAAAACATCATTTTGGCAGTTTTTTCAAATACCCTGCCGTTTTCAAGTGAATGGGCGCTTATTTTGTATATGTAGAGTCCGCTTGAAACGTTTGAGGCATTGAACATTGCGCTGTATCTTCCTGCCTCCTGAATTGTATTTACAAGGGTTGCTACTTCATGCCCCAGGATGTCATAGACCTTAAGCTCAACCTTGCTTGTCATAGGAAGCGAGTAGTCAATTCTGGTCGAAGGGTTAAAGGGGTTCGGATAGTTGCCCGAAAGGCTGTATTCAGTCGGTTTCTCTATTTTTGCACTTTCCTCTGAATCCTTCATCTCCTTTACCAGAATCTCTTTTTCGGGAACAATGTCTCCAACGAGGCCGTGGGCTTCTACTGATGAATGGCTTCCAGAGCCTACAAGATCATCAACTTCCAGGACCGTTTCCTTTGCTTTTTCCATATTCTTCTCATCATTTATGTAATGGAGCAGTTTGCTGAAAAGAATGGATTCCTGAATGTCCTTCTTTGCTTTTGGGCTTAAGTCTTTAAGTTCACTGCTTTTTATCTTAGCCCATAGTTCACACAGCAGTTTTATCCTGTTTTCCCTGTCAAACCTGGTCTCTATTACTTCAGCCATAAGACCTGCAGGCTTCTTATCCAAAGATGACTTAAGAAGCTTTAAGTAGTCCTTAAAGTCTTCCATTCTGTTCTTACGTCCATTCTGCCACAATATATCCAGTGCATAGTAAGAAAGCGAAGAGTCAGGTATACTTTCCACTATTTTCTTGCATATCTGACTGGATTCAGTATCCCGGTTCAGTAAGAGCAGGTATTTTGCGAATGTGAGTTTTTTCAATATAGGCCACTTCTCATCATAGCCCGTTGGAGTTTTTAACTCAGCCGTGGCCTCTAAAGAGTCCTTCCCCATAGAAGCAATCTGACTCTCATTTATTCCGCCTTTGGACACAGCGCCTGTTGAAGCAACAAACTTTTTGTCAAAAAGCTTTTCTTCCGGAGAACTCTGTGCTAAAGGCGAACCAGAGACTATATTCGGATCCCCCATCCAGCGTAAAGGGTCTGTTGGGTCAGCAGGTGGATAATAAACAAAACTGCCCGAACTGACATAAAACCTCGCTGTATTGATCGTTACGTTATCCGTCAAGTATTCCCACCAGTTATTCTCGGCAGTTACGATGCTGTTTCCATATACGCTAAGGTTATACCCCTTATTGTAATCAATCTTATTATGGCCCCCGTTCGTTATGCAGATATTTTCTCCCAGAAATGGGTTAGAATTGCGATTTGCAGAAAATCCGTGCGACCTGTTTGAGTATATATGGTTATATCCATAGGCGCCCATATATCCAAGTGACGGAGCCGAATAATCGGCCACACCCATTCCATAGTAGTTGTTGTAAATATTATTAACCTGAATTATGGGGGACGAATAATATAAAACTATCCCCGTTCCGGTATTGTCATGTATATTACAGCCATAGATTTCAGAGCGATTTGCGACGCTTCTTTCATCATACATATAAACACCATGACTGGAGCAGCCCATAATTTCACTGTTTGAAAGGTTTAAGCACGCCTGATTGAGGTTAATGCCTTGATAGGCGTTCTTTATGGTTGAGGTTGAAATTGTGGCAGTGGAGCCCGCAAGAAGTTTAATGCCATTGGTATAAGTGGAATTGCCTGAAATGAAATCAAAAGTTGCCCCATTGGCATTCAGGTTGCCATTTACTACGAGACTGTAAAATTCTTTGTGTAAACGGCAAAATGAACTCATAAGAATTTAGAAA
>JAAXKN010000075.1 GCA_025612375.1 Ignavibacteria bacterium | reverse complement strand
ATTTTGCCAAATTCGGTAAGCATAGTATTTTATAAATTTTTCCCCAAAAATACTATTTGAGGTAAGTAATGTCAAGTGAATAAAACTGGCAGGAGAGCTCAGGCTTATATTAGTTTAAATAAAAATAGGATTTATGGTATATTTTGCAAAATGACGTGAATTTATGCAAAAAGGACTCAAACCTCCGGTTTTAGCCGGAGGCACTTTTATTCTCCCATTGAGTGAAAATGGATGACAGCTCCTCTTCCGGTCCCGGAGTTGATATAGAGTGTCTTTGGGTTGCCGTTATCGGTCTTTTCAAGCACAATTTCCTTTGTCTTGTCTATAAAATGGGATACCGAGGAGGTAAGGCCTGCTATTACCTGTGCTATGGAATTCTCCTTGTCAGTATTTGAAATATTGACTCCTTTTAAGGGAAGATTTGTCACTTCGTCAATTTTTTCCTTCTGGTCGTTATAAACTTCAACTGTAACTATCTTATCCCTGTTTGCCTTCGTGAAGTTATGAAAAAAGACGATCCATTCCTTCTCCGGAACTACCTGTCGTGTCATAATGTACCTTTTCTTTATATCGTTGTGTATAAATACAATCAGTTTTTATATAATATAAAATATTTCAGGAGCTAAAAATTGCAAGTGAATTATTAATGCTT
The DNA here is from genome assembly GCA_025612375.1 of Ignavibacteria bacterium. NCBI lineage: Bacteria > Pseudomonadati > Ignavibacteriota > Ignavibacteria > Ignavibacteria bacterium. The sequence continues at coordinate 6,274 of JAAXKN010000075.1, read as the reverse complement.
TAAAGGCTTTATGATTCTATCTTCCGGACTATCTCTTCGCAAAACCAGTGTGTTAGGAGGGCATCGCGGGCAGGCACACGCGAGAACTCCTTATTCTGTACAACCAGCAGAAAATGCCTGATCATCTCCTCAAAGCCCCTTCTAAACAATACAGTATCCCAGTCATTGAATTTTATCACCTTTTCTTCGCTATTTACAAAAAGTGTCTTTGAATTCAGATCCCTTACTACGTGCTTTTCACCTTCTTTCATAACTTCCAGCACTTCTTCAGAAATTCCGTTATTGCGGTTCATAATGGCAATTGCCGTATAATTTTCAGATGTGAACTGAACCGTTACATGAAGGAGCTCCCCGTCTTTTTTGTAATGATTTACAGATATGTCACTTGAAAGCCCGGGGCTTAAGAATCTGATTGTGTCAACTACATGAATAAAGTCATCAAAGATGAAGGTTCTTACTTTTCCGGGCAGCGATACACGGTTTTTCTGCATAATAGTGATTTTGGGAGGCACTGCGTCCTTAAGGGACGAATACATTGGGGCAAAGCGCCTGTTAAATCCTGTAAAGAGCACGACACCCTTTTTTTCAGAGAGCTCAACTAGCTTTTCTGCTTCACCATAGTTATAGCTGAAGGGCTTGTCTACAAAAACAGGAATATTACTTTTTAGCAGCTTTTCGGCAATCGGAACGTGCGATTCTGTGGATGAATGGATAAATGCAGCCTCTATTCCCATCGTAAGCAGTTCATCCAGAGACTGTGTTACTTCAGAAACACGGTACTTTTGAGCTAAGGTCTGTAATGTCAGGGCGTTACGTGTGCAGAGTACGGGTGTAACATCCTTATTGTTTAGTATAACGGGCAGATATGCTTTTTGTGCAATGTTGCCGAGTCCGATAATGCCAATTCTCATTTATTATCCGTTTTGTTAAAATCTACTGAATTAAATTTCCTGTGGATATCCTTGTCTCCGTAAGCATCAGCCTGAATAGTACTTAGCTCCTCATCTGTGTAGCCCGAGCCTATGCTCCTGATAAAGACACGCTTGTCCTTTTCATTAACTTCGTAGTAAATTCTCCAGGTGCGGTAGGCAAGCTCATAGCTGCCCGCTGTCTCTGAAGGTGAAATCTGGCGGATCCTTTTCCTGGAGTTGTCGGAAGGCTTAAATTCAAGCTGCAGCTTAGAAAATCCGAAAAGGTTAGTTCCTGAATTTTCCTTCAGCCATGACATCTGTTTACGTGCAAGTTCTGAATACGAAACGGCATACATCTCTTCAAGACCTGCTTTGACCCACCCGGTTTTGCTTTCCGGGAATGAATCTGAATAGGGGAGATAAGGCTTAATGTCCAGAACTGGCGAACCGTCCAAAATATCCGAATTTGTGATAAATACCCTTAATCCCTCCACTTTTTCCAGCCTCACGCAGCTGATCCCAATGGGATTAGGCCTGTGGGGGGAGCGGGTGGCAAAAACCCCGATTTTTTTTCTTGAATGCCTCGGCGGCTGTACAAGCGGTTTCCAGTTAGGGTTCAGGTGGAATAAATATATGACCCAGATTCTGTCGAAGCCCTCAAGGTCTTTTAATGCCTGTTCAAAATTAAGATGAGGCTCAAGTTCAATTACCGATAGAGTATCATCTGCCAAAACGCCCTGACGCGGAGTTTCGTAGCGGTACTTTTTTTCTGAATGAAGGACCCCGATCGGTTTTAATATAAATTCTTTCAATATTTCTTTAATCCGTAAGTAACAGTTATCTCTTTCTTGTTGAAAATCTGGCTCTTTCGTACTGCTTAGGCCACGGGATTTCTACTCCCAGTTTTGAGGCCGCATGAAGAGGCCAGTAAGGGTTTCTAAGCAGTTCCCGGGCGATGAGTACTGCATCTGCTTTACCGGAGGCTATGATCTCTTCGGCCTGCTGCGGGTCTGTAATCATACCGACTGTGCCTGTCAGTATGCCGGTTTCTTTTTTAATTGCTTCTGAAAAGGGGACCTGGTAACCGGGGCCGGCTGGAATTTTAACGTGTGGAATAATTGCTCCTGAAGAGCAGTCAATTAAATCTATTCCGATTTCTTTAAGTTTTTTTGCAAATTCAACTGACTGAGGCAAATCCCAGCCTCCTTCAGTCCAGTCGGTTGCGGAAATTCTGACAAAAACCGGTTTATCCACTGGCCAGAGATTTCTTACCTCCTTTGCAATCATTAAAGGGAACCTCATCCTGTTTTCAAGGCTGCCTCCGAACTCGTCCAATCTTTTGTTGCTAAGAGGGGACAAGAACTCGTGCAGCAGGTATCCGTGTGCAAAATGGAGTTCGGCAACTTCAAAGCCTGCCTGAAGGCTAAGCCTGGCGGCGCTGCTAAACTCCAGGAGCACAGCGTCAATATCATTGTGGTCCATTTCTTTAGGCAATGGGTAATTAGCGTCAAATGGAATAGCGCTTGGTGCAATTGTCTGCCACCCCTTTTCAAGAGGCCCGCCGCCATCGAAAGGGGATGCCGTGGAGGCTTTTCTTCCAGCATGAGCTATCTGTATACCCGGAACTGAACCCTGGCTTTTAATAAAATCTGTCACCGGCTTAAAGGCTTCGGCGTGTTTTTCCGACCAGATCCCGGCGTCCCCCGGAGAAATCCTGCCAATGGGGGAGACTGAGGTGGCCTCAGACAATACCAGAGCCGCTCCGCCGACAGCCCTGCTTCCCAGGTGAACCAGGTGCCAGTTGTTTGCAAGCCCGTCCGTGCTTGAATACTGGCACATTGGGGAAACAAATATACGGTTTTTGAATGCCAGGCCTCTGATCTTTAAGGGAGAAAAGAGTTTGGATTCCATATATACAACCCTCAATTAAAGAATATTTAAATATACTTGAATTGGGAAAAGAAAACTACTTTTTGCCGAAAAGCTTTTTGATTTTTCTGAAGATCCCTTTCCCAAGCATCAGGTCGGCATTTACAATAATGGTCTTCACGAGCCTGAGTATATCCTGGTCCCCGGCCCAGTGCCTTCTTATAATTTCCGGATTAACGTCTCCCACAAGCTGGTTCAGTGCATAGGCTGCCACGGTAATATCGTCCAGATATCCTATCGGGCCCAGAAATGCCTCAGGTATAAGGTCGATCGGGGCAATGAAGTATGCAATAGCCGCGCCGATTTTTAATTTGCTCGACATCGGGACCTCGGGGTCGCGGGCAACCTTGTAGAGGAGGTGAAAGATATCGGGCGCAAGGAGTATAAATTCGCTCCATTTCTGGTTCCGGCCCGCCTTGTTATTGAACCAGTCTTTTATCTGGCCTCTTAACCTGAGGTAAAAGTCTTTTTCTTTATTGTCCATATATAAAGCTTTGAACTATGAAAAAGCCTGCCAAATCTGGCAGGCTTAAAATTTGTATATCTGCAAAAAGAAACATGCTACTCGCTCGGCCTCATGGCCGAGACGCGCCTGATAGTATTTCTGAACTCCTGGGGTTCGGCATCTTTTTTCAAATATCCGGTTGCTCCGGCCTTGAATATATTCCAGAGGTATGAATCATCAGATACCGAACTGAGCACAATAACAGGGGTAAAAGGTGCAATTGTGCGCAGGTCATCCAGGGTTTCAATAGGGCCCCTGCCAATTAAATCCACATCCATTATTACCACATCAAAATTATCCCTCAGCACCATGTCAAACATTTCAATATCTGTTGAAGCAATACGGGTGATATTCATGTCGCGTTCATTATGAAGCAGGCTTATGAATCCTTTTTTTACAATTTCAGAGCTTGTAGCCAGTAAAATGCTAATCATATATCTTTCTTTCAAAAAATAGTTTAACACCTGCTGCTGTAACAGAAAAAGTCCTTTCCTTAACTGCGCACACTTTATCCTGGCTCCCCGAGGAGAGCCTCAAAAATGTCATTTTGCTTATTAATATATTAAATGGGTTTTTTATGTGATTTATAAGTCATTTTTGAATCACTTTTTCACATTTTCTTCAGTACCATTATCGTCAGGTCATCTGCCTTGGGAGTGCCGTCAAGAAAGCTGTTTAGTTCGGTCTTTACCGTTTCAACAATTTGTCTGCTGGTCATATGCTTAAAGTTTTTCCCGAGCTTCAAAATCCTGTCCGTTTCAAACTGTTCTTCCTCTTTAGCGGCTTCGCTAAGCCCGTCGGTATAAATAAAAAGCACATCCCCCGGCTTCATTTCAGCAAAGCTGCTCTCGTAGGCTGCTCCGCACAAGACACCCATTGGGATTCCGTTAGTCGGGAGTTCCTTATAATTCCCGTTGCTGAATAAAATGGGAGGGCAGTGTCCGGCGTTTGTAACCTCAATCTTACCGTCGTCAAAGGCATCTGCAAGAATGAGAGTGGCAAATTGAGATGAAGCCGTGCTTTCGCACAGCTGCCTGTTTACTCTGTCCATTATCTCGTTTGACTTAAGTTTAAGGGGTATAATGCTGTGAAACATTGCATGCAGGTGTGTCATCAGCATCGAGGCTGCCACACCCTTGCCCGAAACGTCGCCCATAATGAGATAATGGTGGTCCTGGGCTTCCTCGGGAATAATAATATCGCAATAATCCCCGCTGACAAAACCGGATGGTTCATAGTGATAGGAAATATCCCATCCCGGCACCTTGATATCGAGCGGAGGCAGGAGCTTTCTTTGAATTTTCATGGCCAGCTTCAGGTCCTCTTCCAGGCTCCGCTGCTGCTGTGTATTCATATGGTCCAGGCATACCCTGACTAAAGGATCGGTCTCCAGGGAATCTATTTCAATAGGGTCTCCGCAAACCTCACAGGTTCCGAAGGTTCCGCTGTCCATTCTCATAAGAGCTGTCTCAACATCCTCCAGCAGATTCATCAGTTCGGAGGCTGAGACGTACTTTTGCGTAAGGCTTAGGAGCCTGTTTTTCCTGTCAATTATCTTTCCCCTGATATCATTTAGGTCGTCCTGTCTCATTGTTTCTCCCTCTTTCTCTGCAAATAAAACTGTTTCTCGGCTTTTTATTCGATATAAAATTCCAAATTACCTGTTAAATTGCAATAGAATTCCGGGTCCTTTCGTATAAATTGCCCGAGACTTAGTCCTCATTCAAGTGCCGATATCAAACATAAATTCTATGGTTTTATTGACAATTACACTATTTTTTTCAAAGTTTCGGTGTGCATTACAAAGAGTAAAAAACACGTAAAAACAGAAAGGATTAAATTAATAAGATTACTTGAAAAATTGAGGTGCAAAAATGTCTATCAAAAAGGAAATACTTAAAATGATATGCGATTTTATCGATGCCTACGGAAAAGAACCCACCAAAATTTATATGACACGATCAAAAACTGATCAGCTTCGTTATGAGGAAGCATTTCCGCCTGATAAAGAGCCGCATGAGGTATATGAAGAAAAACTTTTTGGACTGACCCCGTCGTGGAATGCAAAGGTCTTTAAGGTTGAATAACTTTTCTTTGGAGTACCCCTGACCGACAAGTTACAATATGCTTCCTTTTGGGGGTCCCATATTAATTGAATCAGGATGCTGGAAGAATAAGAACAAATCATTTTTTAATAGAAGATTAAGGGGTCGGAATAGAAAAGGATCATTTTGACAGATTTTTTCTTATATTTTAAAGACTGCATGATAGGGGCAGTTATCCCGGAAAAGGGAGATAGGCCCGACGCTCTGTAAAAAGGATAGTTGAACTTTACGCGGGGCAGGATGTGGGATGAATCCGAAGTTAACACGGGGTCCGCTTCTATTTTCAGCCTGCCTTCGGGCTTGGTACTTGGCTATAAAATAATTCCATAGGTGAATTTCATGCCGGCAGACAATAAACTCGAAATACTGCTCGTTGACGATAATAAAGCGGATATCTGGATGATTGATGATTTTATCCGCGAAAAAAATCATAACGTAAAATTAACTGTCTTAAGAGACGGGCAGGAAGCTGTCTCTTACATCAATAAGGAAGCGGATTTTAAGGATGTTCCTGATCCCTCACTGATTGTCCTCGACCTTAATATGCCCAGACTCAATGGCAAGGAAGTACTGGCAAAAATCAGCCGGAACGGCCGGCTGCAGAATGTGCCGGTTGCCGTCCTTACATCTTCCTCCAATCCCAGGGATGAGGAAGAATGCAAAGAGCTTGGAGCCGATTATTACTTTACAAAACCGGCCTCGCTGGAAGATTACGACTTCATCGTCAGCAGCTTTGTCAGAATTGCCTCCAGGAATAATGAGACCTCAGGCAGGACAAATGCCCCCCGATGACACTTTTGTTTTTGCTTCAGTGCATTGTCTGG
>JAAXKN010000074.1 GCA_025612375.1 Ignavibacteria bacterium | reverse complement strand
TCTTATATAAAGCTTAACTGGGAAATTATTTCCAGGATAATCCGCACTTCCTTAGGCGGAATAGGTCAGATGATAGTTGCCATGACTTCATGGATCTTCATAATGCGCATTCTTGCAGAGTTTGGCAGTCAGGCAGTTGCAGGGGCAACAATTGCGCTCAGGATAATGATGTTTACAATGATGCCCGCCTCAGGAATGTCCAATGCCGTAGCCACGCTGGTCGGGCAGAACCTCGGGGCACACAGGCCCGAGAGGGCCGAACGAGCAGTATGGATTGCGGGCCTGTGGACAATGATATTTCTTATTGGGGTTGCAGTTGTTTATTATCTGTTCAGTGAGCCGCTTGTAAGAATATTTTCAAATGATACGGGAGTTGTCTCAATTGGCGGTGAATGGCTGAGGATAGTTTCATATTCATATTTCGTATATGCATGGTGGATGGTATCAGTGCAGGCATTCAACGGTGCAGGTGATACGGCTACACCAACGAAGATCAACTTTGTATTCTTCTGGCTAATCGAGATCCCGCTTGCATACATACTTGCAAAGTCATTAGAGATGGACTATACGGGAGTCTTCTGGGCAATATTTATAGCGGAGACTTCCGTCGGGCTCTTTACTCTCTGGCTGTTTACAAGGGGCAAGTGGAAAAAGGCCAGTGTATAGACTCCGGGCTCCACTCAAAGATTGAATAGAAAGATCTTCCAGCCATTTTAAGATTCAATATTCCTAAGATAGGCAAATACAAAAAAGCCCTGTAAATCTTAAATTTACAGGGCTTTAAAATCGGGACCAACGAGGCTCAAACTTGCGGCCTCCTTCGTGACAGGCTCTTTGAAGGAATTCTAAACCTAAAATATTGTGTTCTTAAGCTGCTTTCAAAGGGTCAAAAGTCCAAGTAGTCCTGTTTGTGGCTGAGTTTGCTATACAGGACGTATATGTTCCAGGCTTTTGCCGGCAAATTTTTTCAAAATTTGCCTTGCACACCACTAAGAGATTCCCATATAAACTTCCTATTTCCCTCCGTTTTCTGAAACAAATTTTGCCGCATCATCTAGAATCAATTCAATTTTACCAAGATTTGATTTCCAGTCAGAACATAGACAATTATAAATAAAAATGTCGGGGGAAATAGTATCTTCCATCTTAATGGGATATATTTTTCTTAGAAATACATGACTTTTATCATAAAGAGTATCGTTAATATTATTTCTGTTAAGCCCTTCAAAGAGCCTGTTACTACTTGCAAATTCCCGCATTCTTGAATTCAGATTCAGTCCCTTTCTCCTTGAGTACTTGATGTGTGTAGATAACTGGATATAACAATGGTTTGTAGCTTCTAAGTTAAAATCAAAGAATCTGAATTCCTCAGCCTTATATTTTTCACAACTTAAAAAGAAGAATTTTTTATTAAACTCATCCTCATTCGTAATGGTCCATTTGCCAAATTGCTTGAAATCAACATCATTGTTTATCAGATTAAGCAGTTTGGGAGCCCACTCACAATAGCTATCAACCACAGGCTTTGTTAAATCATGATTAAAGTCGGAGCTAATACTTTCCAGATAGCTAATATCAATATCATTCTTTAATTCCTGCAGCCATGTAATAAAACCATCAGCAATAAGATCACATCTGTGCTCTGCGAAGGAATTAAATTCCTTGTCAATTTTTTCGTCAGCCTTCAGAAGATGTTTTATTCTTGTTAGCTTCCTTAACTGTTTTTCTGGAAGGTAATGCTTGCCTAGGTTGGGATCATCCATCCTATAATTAAAGATGTTACTGCTTAAACCTTCAAATCCGTTTAACTCCGCCGTGATGTAGGTCAGATTCCCTATATTATTTACCTGATGGCGGGCAGGACGCTCATTATACCCATATGTCTTCTTAAGCTTCTCCACTGGAATAATGTGCTGCTTTTGAAAGCATTTACCTTCAGTTCCGATAATGACTTCCTCACCATTAAACTTTTCACCTTTGCATCCATTATCTTTATATGAAAAATCAGCCGCCTGATTTCTTGATAACATCCAGTACAAATATAATACATGTGGCTCCATCAATGTTTCGGTATCTTTTAACCTTACAGACAAAGATTTTTTCCCATATGATAATACTTTCTCTATACCACTGTTTGAACTATTTTCCTCAAATATATTAACCAAATCCTTAAGCTCTGAGACATTTTTGTATATATGTAAAAGTATATCAGCAGTGTTGTTCCGGTTAGGATTCAGGAGCAGTCTCAGCAATATGTATTTGGACAATTTAATGGAACCCTCATTATATCTCTCAGAAGTGGGTTTATACAATTCAGGAAATTTTATCAAGATTGCAAAAAATGGCAGCAATGCGTTTGCCTCTGGCAGGAATGCCAGATTATTACAATATAACTCCTTCAGGATTACCTTCGTATATATCAATACATTTGCTGTAATATCCCACATTTTTCTGAAGTCCCCATCCTTACATAATTCCTGATAATTCCTTTTATCAAGAATAATATCAAATGAGGCCGCATTGCTCTTGTTTAATTTTCGGCGGTTAAACTGATAAACAAGAATAAATGTCCTTATGAAGAGCTTAAAACCGAAATTCTTTTCTTTCTCACGTTTCAAGAGATTGTTCCTTGTTGTATTAATATCCTCATTCTTATGCCCATTGCTTCCATGCACAGCCTGAAATATTTCGCGTATCTTCTGGAGTGTATAGTCGCTGTCAATAGACACAAGCGATGCAAATGTTTTTTCCTCCTTTTCTACTCTTATTCCAGCACTGTTTATTCTGTTGTATAGCTCAATTATTTCACTCAATTCATTAAATTCGATCAGCTTTACGTAAAGCTTCCTATCAAGTATTTTTTCTTTTATTAATGAATTAATCTTCGTCAGGAATGTGGCTGGTTCTACCCCGTCTTTCAGCATTACCCAATTATTAATATCAACCAGATCATATGAGGATTTGAGTTCTAATATATTGTTTTTTATTACATCACCCTTATTTACAATAAAAAGTTCATCAAGATACTCAATGCTCAAATTATTATTTTTTTCTATCATTCCACCAATCTCATCTTCTAATGTATTAAGGTTTATGCAATAGTTTTGGTCATTGTCAGAAAAAGAATACCATAAGGAAGTAATTCTTTGCTGTCCATCAACTATTAAATAGTCAAATTCATTTTCCGGATTGATTAAGCCTTCACCATATTCCTTAATCGGGATTTTTTTTGGGGGCATTGCCAATATTATTGTTCCACAGGGAATATCCTTGTAAAGAGAATCTAAAAGGTCAAGTACTGAGTTTTTCTTCCAGACCTGTCCTCTCTGAAAATGAGGTATACCAAATGAATTGAGATGTTCAATGATTTGTCCGACTGTTAATAATTCTGAGTTCAGCCACTGGTCAGATTTAGTTTTCAATTTCGCCCCCATATTATTTTATATTAGGTATTTTTTGAGCCTGTTGTAAAATTTTGAATATCAAAGAAAACAACCAATCCTTCCATAAATGATTGAACTTCTATGAATTACGTTGTTTTATTTGCAATAATAGTATCTTCAGCTAGCTTTAATACTATATTCCTCAGATTCTCCGGCTCTTCTACAATCACTTCTCCCCCACGTCCCGCAACCCACCTGGCAATCTCTTCCAGGGAGTTTACTTTGAAAGTTACTATTCTGGATCCATCTTTTTCCTGAACAGTCTGCTGAAACTCCATCAGCTTTGGCTCCTTGCCGGAGGCAAGCCAGTCCTTTGTAAATTTTAACTTTACTTCAATTGAATTCTCACCTATCCAGCTGCCAAATGACGTCCACAGGACTTCTTTTGCTTTTTGCTTCAGCTCCTCTGGGAAACTTTTCTCCAGCACTTTCACTGAGTGTATCTTGCTTAATAAAAAATGCTTTATTTTTCCATCACTGAAGGCCAGCAGCCGCCATTCGTTTTCATTCAAAAATATTAAGAGAGGCGACACAACTTTGATTTCAGAAAAAGCTTCCCTTTTATAATATTCTATCTCTATTTCTAAATTGTTTTCAATTGAGGTCTGAATCTTTGTGAAGTTTGGAATTGACTGGGTTTTGTGCTTTTCTGCAAAGAAGTGAAGCGAGCGCTGGTAAATGCTGTCAATGCCGGAGGTGATGACATACTGAGCCAACAAGTCCATTATGATCTCATGCCTTATTTCACCATCAACCCGTATCCCTTTCCGAGGCAGGGAGTGAATGTCAATTCCAAGTGACCTCAGCTCTCTTAAATCCCGCTTAACCGTAATCTGAGTGCAATTAAAATATAGCTCCAGATCTACTACCTTATATCTACAGGGCTCGGCTATTACCAGCCCTAAAAGCTCAATCTGGCGCTTTATTCTGTTTCTTCCCTCAGCCACTCCCGGCCCAACTTTTATGTAAGCTAATACATTTTTCCGGCCCGCTGTGTAATTCGTGTCACAGTAATAACATTTTCCTGCAGAAAAGGATCATTTAATGATACCGCAATCACTGAATATATTATTTACTATATATCAGGACACACTTATTTACAATTATCCATAAAGGACCCGATATGAAAACGCTTGAAATTTATGAAAGGAATGATGTCTACGCCCGCTTCTTTTTCAGAGATATTATATCTGATATAATGATAAAACCTGAGGAAGGCGTGGATCACAAATTCAGCTATAATCCTCAATACTATATCACTGTCCGCCAGGCAGATGAATTTCTACGGAAGATGATACCCGTTGAAAGCAATCCTGATCATGATGAAATCCGCGACAGGCTCTTTCAGCTGATTGCCACCTCTGGCATAGTGAATCTTGCTATTGACGAGTACCATATGCCTCCCCTTGCGGAACTTGGACTTGAAGACGAAATAGTTGATATGATCCGCTATACAATTGCCGTCCTTTCTTACAGGAATTATGAGCGTTTTACAAAAGAGGATATAGCTTCCTTAATTAACGATAACCTTGATGAATTCAGCGGCTACAATCATAATGTCTTTGAAGGCCTGAAGGTTAAGAGCGAAACTATCGATAAGATATTCGACTTCATTTCTTTTTATTTCGTTACTGATCAGGACGTTTAATGAAAACACTTAGGAAATTTGTAAAAGATGCCTTTGATATTCCATTTTCCTTATTCCCGATTCCGGAGGAAATTTTATATCCTCTTGACTATGCTGAGGGAATGAATGAAGAGGAAGTCAATAAACTCATCAGCAGGCCGGCTAAAGCAAAAGATCTGAACGAAGCTTACCTGGTCGGGACAAAATCAGCCGCAAAGAAACCAATACTGACTGAGGGCGGTTTTGATTTCCTTCATGAGATTAAGCCGGGATATTTCTTTATGGGCTACTGGGGATATGGTGTAAACAGCTACAGTTTTTATTATGCACGCATCGACAGGAAAAGCAGGGTATACTTCCGTCTGTTATATGGCGGATACTACACCGATGATAAAGAGGATGCAGCAGAAATAAGAGAGTTCCTTTTGAGCTACTTCAAATATGAGAACTGGCTTAAGGAGAACTCCAAACATTTTATTGCAATAAATGTAACAGAGGCTGAATTCTATAAGGCTAAACTTAAAGATGGCAAAGTAATTATATCAAAGAGGTGGCGTGAATTCATTTCTTTACTACCATTGGATGCAGAGTTAGTGAGATGATGGTAAGGTGTTCCTCCGTCATACCGGCGTATTTGATGATTTCAGTTCAGGCCTCGCTCTGGTGGATACCGGCTTCCGGAAATACTAAAAAGGCCTTGCAAATATCAAATTTACAAGGCCTTTCAAATGCGGGGCCGCTGAGGCTTCCCGGCTACCGGGACGGCATCAGCTGTGTGACGGGCTAAAAGATTTTACAAAAGTGGACTTTTCATGCAATTCAGCTGCATGATACATTTATTTATAATATCTGTTAAATATACATTGGTATTGTAAAGTAAAATGTTGAGCCATTTCCTTCTTCAGATTCAACCCAGATGCGGCCATTATGGCGCTCAATAATTTTTTTGCAAATAGCCAGGCCCAGGCCCGAGCCCTCATACTTTTCACGCTCATTAAGCCTCTGAAAGACCAGAAATATGCGGTCTGAAAACTGAGGGTCAATTCCAATACCGTTATCGCTTACTGAAAATAACCATTCATTTACCCTGTTCAGTGCTGAAACCTTAATGATAGATTTTCTCTCGTTTTTGAATTTAATTGCGTTTTCAATCAGGTTCTGCAATAACTGCCTCATCTGTACCGGGTCAGCTTTAAGTGTCGGCATCGGATCAACATTGATCTCCGTCTTATTTTCCTTTATCTGCAGACTCAGGTCCTGCAATACATCTGCAACCACTTTATTAAAGTCAACTTCCTCAAAAGGTTTGGCCTGTGAAGTCAGCCTTGCATATTTCAGAAGATCCCTAAGCAGCAGAGCCATCCGGTTTGTACCATCTGAAATAAATGAGGCAAATTCTTGCGACTGGGTATTAAACTGGGCTTTATTCTTTTCCAGAAGCAGTTTTGTGAATTGATTTACCGTACGTAGTGGTTCCTGGAGGTCGTGACTGACAATCTGAGCGAACTGTTCAAGCTCTCTGTTGGAGCGTGCAAGCTCCTTCATCATCGCATCTATTTTCTCTTCGGCATTTTTAGTTTCGGTTATATCCCTGTAAGTTACAATAATTCCTTCGTCAAGCTTATTTATCCTGGTATGAAAGATCCCTTTTATTGTCTGGTATTTATTTGCAAACTCCATATAAACACCCTCTTTCATTACAGGCTTGCCGGTCTCACAGACATTTACATACTCCTGAAACATGTTACTGTCTCTGAAATTCGGGAAAACGTCTAAGAGTCTCTTGCCTATGGTATCTTCCCTGCGCAGGTTATTAGCCTTTTCCGCCTCCTTATTCACGTAGATGTAAATAAAGTCAATTATCTTATTAGATTCATCGCGGTCGGCTGTTAA
>JAAXKN010000073.1 GCA_025612375.1 Ignavibacteria bacterium | reverse complement strand
GAATACGATAAGTATTCCATGAACCTGACCGAAATAGGCTACGAGCAGGAAAAGCTTATCTCGGAAGGCGGGCCTGCGCGATACGTAATTGAGATCAAGAGTGCCAATGAAAATTCCTTCCGTGCCATTGCGACCTCAACAGTCGACTTTGACAATGACGGCACATTTAACCAGTGGGAGGTTACTGAAAACGGAATGATAAAGGAGGTTGTGGGTGATTAAGCATAAAAATATACTGCCTGTTATTGTGTTCTCACTGATTGCCTTTACCCTTAGTCCCGGGTGCCGGAGCCTGGCGTTTCTTAAAGGCGATGAGCCCGAAATAGTGGTTAAGGAAACCTTTGATAAATCCTCCCCAATTGCTGTACTGAATTTCCAGAAAGAAAGCACTTCGCCAACAGTCGACCTAGGAAGGCTTGCGGCTGAAAAGTTTACGGATGCAATGTTCCTTAAACTGGGGCTTAATACAATTGACCGTTCCCGTGTAAATGAAAGCATGAGATACCTCGGCATAAATTCCCCGGAGAGCTTGTCATTGGACGACATCCAGAAACTGGGCCTGAGGCTTAAGGCGGGCTACCTCCTTTTAGGCAGGGTAAAGAACCTGACGGGAGAGGATTATCTGAGTGAAGACTGCAATAAAAATTTAACAATCTCATTCCGCCTGGTATCGGTCCTGAACGGGAACGTTGTGGCACTTGGAAGTTACTCGTCAAAGTACGAAGGAGACGCGGCAGTGAAAATAGATGAGATGGTTGGGGATATTATGGAAAAGATGAAATCCGGTTCAGAAGAAGAAAAAGCAGATTCCACAAATGCAGGCAGTAACTAGTGACCCAGGCGTTCATTATATTACTTTCGCTTGCGCTTGGAAGCTTTTCTAACAATGTAATTTCGTTCTTTTGGGGATCGTCTCCTTTTGACGTAAAAAGGTCGCTTTGCATGTGCGGGGAGCGTGAGCTTAAAGCAAAAGAGCTCATACCTGTTCTAAGTTTTATGATGCAGAAGGGAAAATGTATTAACTGCCGTAAAGCTATTCCCAACAGGTATGTTATAGTTGAGATATTGTCTCTTTTTATTGGCATTATCACTTACTATACCTACGGCCTTACTGTTAATATGGCTCTTCACTACGCATTCTTTATGACGCTTTTTATTATAGGTATGGTAGACTTAAAGAAACTTATAATACCGAACATGTTTGTAATTATAATCCTCATGCTTGCAGTTGTAAAAGTGGTGCTATATGGTGAAGTCTATTGGATAAATATTATCTCAGCCGTTTCACTGGGTTCACTTTTTATGCTGGTGAATTATCTGGGCAGCATGCTTAAAGGTAAAAACCTGATAGGCCCGGGAGATATAAAGCTTATAATGGTGATGACGCTTTTTATGGATTTCCCCGTGTCGCTTCTGGCACTCTGGATCTCGGCTCTTATCGCAATACCGGGCTATTATACAATTAGGCAGTTTAATAACGAGCTTAAATTAAAAACCCTGGTTCCTTTCGGTTTCTTTATGGCAATTGGATATTCTTTTACGGAGCTTTTTAGTTTTTACATTTTCAAATTGGCTTTTTCTTTAAGGTTTTAACCGGATGCATAATATACCTGAAATAATGCCTGAAGCCCTCACGCTCCTGCCTGCAAAGAAGGCCTATGAGGAAAATGTCCTTCCCCTTAAAGTGGAAAAAGGTGAATTCCATGTTGGGCTTTCAGGCGCTAGGAATCAGAAGGTGATAAATGAAATTGCCTTCTATACCGGATACAGGATTATTCCCCATGAAGTGCCGCAGGAGATAATTCTTGCAAAGCTTAAGGAGGTCTATCCTGCTTCAGCTGCGGAAGAAAGAAGGGGAGCCTCTGAACAAAAATCAGATCCTTCAATGGACGTGGCATCCCTTGAAGGCTCGAACGTTGAGTTTGTAAACCAGGTTATTCAGGGCGCGGTTAAAAGCGGTAGTTCAGACATTCACCTGGAGGTTTACGAGAACCTCTTCCGCGTGCGCTACAGGATTGACGGCCACTTGAGGGAGATGTTCAACCTCCCGAAGGAAAGAAGCCAGGCCGTTATAAGCAGGCTTAAGATCATGGCTAACCTCGACATATCTGAAAAAAGAAGGCCTCAGGACGGCAGGATCCGTTTTCCCTACCAGGATAAGACTATAGATATAAGGCTTTCAACACTGCCTACAAACTTTGGAGAAAAAGTAGTTCTAAGGATCCTGGACAAGTCACAGGTTCAGCTGGACCTGAGGAAACTGGGACTTAATGAAAGCCAGCACTCAGTTTTAAGCAGGAACCTCAGGCTTCCTTACGGCATGATACTCGTTACGGGGCCAACAGGAAGCGGAAAGACCACGACGCTCTATGCATCCTTAAAGGAAATCCACTCGGTCGAGAAAAATATTCTTACGGCAGAGGACCCAATTGAATATAACCTGGAAGGCATAAACCAGAGCAGCATGAGGCCTGACATCGGATACGACTTTGCCAGCGCATTAAGAACTTTCCTCAGGCAGGATCCGGACATAATAATGGTTGGAGAGATAAGAGACAAAGAGACAGCCGAGATTGCCGTAAGGGCTTCTTTAACGGGGCACCTTGTCTTAAGCACGCTTCACACCAATGACTCGGTTTCAGCAATAACAAGGCTTATTGACATGGGAATTGAGCCTTTTTTGGTCTCCTCTTCAATAAAGCTCATTATAGCGCAGAGACTTGTACGTACACTCTGCTGCTGCAGAAAAGAAAGCCAGAAGAAGTCTCTTCACGATATACTGAAAACTGAAACTGTTTATGAAAAAAACGGCTGCGAAAAGTGCAGCTTTACAGGCTACAAAGGGAGGTCCGCCATCTATGAGATTCTTGAAATAGACGAAGATATTGCTGAAATGATCTCTCTTAACATGAGGGAGAAGGAAATAAGGCAGAAGGCCCTGGAAAAAGGTTTTATTACGCTCAGGGATTCTGGACTGGAGAAAATTAAATCGGGACTTACAACTTATGAGGAAGTTTTGCGTGAGACAATGCTGTAGAATTTTCATACTTATAACCATATTTTCTTATCTGAATATTTATCCCCAGGAATCAGGCTACAGCGGCTTAAATCCCGGGGGAAGTTATTCCGGAACAGCTGATCAAAAAGGTGTCCCTTCAGGTGAAATAAATCCAAAGAAGATTTATCCTCCCAACAGCCGGGAGGTGATTCCGGCGCTTAACTTCAAGGATACCGATCTGAGGGATATCTTAAGATCCATCGCCTTCGAGTACCATACAAACATTGTTGTAGATAATTCCATAAACGGAAGGGCCTCGGCTGCTCTTTTTAACGTAAGCGTATTAAATGCAATTGAGATGATTGCGCGCGATAACGGCTACGACTTCAGCTACGACAGCCTGAGGTTCTATGTAAAGCCTATGAAGGTGAAACTGCCCCCTCCCGTTCCCGAGGCTGAGCCGGAAGTCCAGTTTAATAAGGGTAAACTCTCTTTGAAACTAATGAATGCGGATATAAATAAACTCGTTGAAAAGCTGAGGAGTGCAACGGGTAAAAACTTCCTCCTAAACCAGGGCACCTCGGGCAGGCTGTCGGGTGAACTTAAAAATGTGGAGCTTGAAACGGGGCTCAAGAACATTCTGCAGAATAACGGGTTTTTTCTTACAGCCTCAGATTCAATTTTCTACATCGCGCGCTCCGGTTACTTCTCAAGCCTTGAAGGCAGCAATGCTCCCTCTAAAAGCGCGGGCTACTGGGTAAACGCAAGGAATAACAGGGTTACGCTTGACGTCATGCAGGCAAACCTGGATCAGGTCTTAACAGACATAGCAAGACAGATGGGGCTTCAGGTGGTAAAGCTTGCAATACCCACGGCCAGCGTAACTGTAAGGTGCACAGAGGTCCCTCTTGATGTAGCTCTGGGATACCTTTTTAAGGGAACCGAATTTTCATTCCGTGAGGAAAACGGCGCCTATGTAATAGGCCCTAAGACTTCTAAGAACCTTGATAACACAAAGCTCCTGAGGCTTAAATATCTAAGGGCAGATAAGATTAAGGAAACACTTCCGCAGGCGTTTACCCAGGGAATAAGTGTCGGAGTTTCACTGGAGCATAATGCTATTATCGCCTCCGGGACGAATGAGGCCGTAGCCAACCTTGAAGACTACCTTCAGGCAATTGACCGTCCGGTGCCTCAGGTCTTAATTGAGGCTCTTGTTGTGGACTATAACCTGGACAATATGCTTCAGTACGGAATTACTGCCGGGCGGGGGGATTCTCTTGCAAGTTCAAGACCCAGCAAGTACTACCCCGGAGTTGACGTTACCCTAAGCGGAAGCAAGGTAAACAAGCTCTTAAACAGTATCGGCACCATAAACCTTTTCGGCAAGGATCTGGATGTGGCAAAGCTTGGGAAACTCCCCGATGACTTCTATATGAACCTAAAGCTCATGGAGCAGCACGGTATTGCAAACGTTAAGAGTAAGCCTCTTCTTTCTTCTCTTAACGGCCACACGGCATCGCTTAAAATTGGCACGGTGCAGAACTACGTGTTTAACGAGATCATGCCTATTACAAGCCAGGTAAATTCCACGTTTATCGAGCGTGAGAGGATAGAAAAAATTGAGGCCAATATTTCCTTCGAGATCACCCCCTGGGTTGGACCGAATAGTGAACTCACCCTTGAAATTAAGCCCGAGTTCCAGACGCCCATTGGTCCTTTTGTGCCGGATAAGAAGCTTATACCTGCCATAAACACCCGTTCCATGTTCTCAACCTTAAGGCTTAAGGACGGGGAGACTATCATTCTGGGAGGCCTTATTCAGGAAAGCGAAACAAATACTGAAGACAAAGTGCCTCTTCTTGGCGACATACCATTTATAGGGAAGTTCTTTACAAACGTGGATAAAAAGAAAAGCAAAGGGGAGCTTATCATTTATCTAACGCCAAGGATCTCATACGGCGATGACTTCGGGAACTCGTACTATGAATATTCAAAATAGTTTTAATCTGGACTTATAGAAGTGAAGCTATCGTTTATAAAAGATATAAGCATAATGAGGCTTTCAGGCATAAAGAGCATTATTGTGCTTGAAATGTTTCAGGATCACTATAAGGTGCTCCTTGTAAAAAGAAAGGAAGGGCCTTTCAGGCTTAAAAAAGGGGACCTGAAGAGTTTCCAGTCAGTTTATTCTGATTTGTGTTATGCTGATGCAGAGCCTTCAGGTATTCAAAAGAAAATAAAAGAGATAATAAGTAAATACGGCTTAAAAGATCCTGCCCTTGTAGCTGGGGTAAACGGCTTCAGGCACAGCATGGCTGCAATCCCCCTTGACAATGATGACGAGGAGCTGTGGTTCCTGGAGAACTCGGGTAAATTTCTGCCGGAAGGGCGTCCTAAAGACGAGTTCATGCTTTCATACGGCTTCCTTAGGAAAGATGACAACTACGCCTATTATCTCACCTCAGTCCTGAGGCGTGACTACATGGATAAGGTTTTATCCATTCTTAAGCTTGAAGGATTAAAGATTTTAGGAGTCTTCCCGTTCAGGCTTCTTCTTCCTTTTAACGGGTTTACCAGGGACAAAAACCTGCTTTATCTGGAAATCCTTCAGTCTGAAATTGTTTATTCATTTACGTCTGAAACAGACAGTTTTTCTTCCGGAGTTGAATACATTGAAGCAATAGAAAAGGGGAAGCTTAACTCATCCGGATTTGAAGGCGCCTTAAACAATATCCGTGAGGCTCTTAGGCAGACCTCAGGACAGAATCCCCTAAATGAGCTTCATCTTTTGCTTAGTTCTGAAAAGGATGTTTTCAGTGAGGCGGAACATATAGCAAGGCAGGTATTTAGTCCTGCAGAAATAAATAACAGTTTACACGGGCTTGATCCTCAATTCTTAAGCTCGGGACTGGCATTAAACACAATTTTTAACGGCATGGATTCCGGTATTAACTTCCTGGACGAGGAACAGAAAGAAAAAGAAAGGGAACCCGTTGAAAAGCTTGCCGCAATGAGGCTTATTCTTGCCTTTGGGGGCATACTGATATTTTTCCTTTTGTCTTTCTATATGCTTGAAGGTTACATGTCGGATAAGCTTCAGAACATGGGGGATGACCTTTCGGGTGCCTCTACCAGGCTTATAGAAGTGGAAAAGCTTACAAAAGAAAATGCCTCTCTTGCCTTAAATCTCAAAACGCTTAAAAGTCTTAAGACAGAAAGGGTGACCTATACTAATCTCATGTTTTATCTCTCAGGCATAACATCGGAAAAAAGCTGCCTTACAGGTCTTACTCTTAAAGGAAAGCAGGGGGACTTTATTGACTGTGACATTTCAGGTGCCGCAAGAACTCAGGAAGAGGTGGCGCGTGTTATGGGACGCCTTGAAACGCTTCAGGGTTTTAAGGATCCCGTGCTCCTTTTCTCGGGGGAGAAGGAAAGGGCATACAGTGAAGCTCCACAGATGGACGGGCTAATGCGGTTTAACATAAGCATAAAGTATAAGGCTGAATAGGAAAGAATATGCCGATAAAAAATAAAAAATGGAAGAGTCTGATAGTTCTATCAGCTCTGCTTTTCTTCTTTATAATGCTTTTCGACATTCTTCCCAGGTCCTCCAGCCTTACTTCAATGGCAATGGAGCTTATGGAAGAAAAAAGCAGGCTGGAGAAGGAAAAAGAAAGTGAAATGCGGTTTAAGGAGCTGAGGTTGGAGAACATTTCTTTGAAAGATGAGCTGAGGTCTATGGCCCCGGGCTACGCTCCGGGAGGGAATATGTCATCTGTTGTATCGCTCCTGGACTCACTTTCTCATATAAGCCATAGCTGTATTTCATCAATTGTGCCGGGTAAAAGCTACAGGAAGGACAATCTTATAGTTCAGCCTCTGGAAGTAGACCTGAGGGCAAGGTACGAAAATGCCTATAACTGGGCAAGTTTCCTGGAAACGGCAAGAAAGGTAATCCTGATTAAAAGCTTAACCCTAAAGCCAAAAGACGCTCTTAGCGACAGCCTTACGATTAAAACCGAACTTGAAGTGTACATGAACCTATGAAAATAAAAGCTAAGAATAATAAAACTGTAATATTCCTCCTTATTGTTACCCTTGCGGTGTGGGGGGCAATACTCTATAATGTGATTAAGTATTACAAGTCACGCAGTGGCAGTGAGGAAGCAGGTGAAGTACTGACCTCTTTTAGTGAAGAAGGCCTGAAAGCTTCTTCGGTAAACAAAAGCAGTGTGGAAAGCTATAGTACAGCCATGCAGTATAAAAGTCTTGACCGCGACCCGTTCCGAATGGAAGGATCAAGGCCCAAAGAGGACAATATACCTGTAAAGAAATCTTCACTCCGTGAAGAAAAACTTATCCCTGTAAAACCCCGTCTTAACTATAAAGTAAGCGGAGTAATTATTAACAAGGGCAATAAGCTTGTGGTATTTGAGGACGTGACCGGAGAAAAAACCCTTTTCCTGCGGGAAGGGGATACTTATAAAGACATTACCATAGAATCAGTGCTGATGGATAAAGTAACCCTTTCGGAAGATGGATTGACAAAGCAAATTATGCTGCA
>JAAXKN010000072.1 GCA_025612375.1 Ignavibacteria bacterium | reverse complement strand
TAGTTCTATTAGGATTGTCAGTTGCAATGCGAGCAGCCTATCTTTTTTAAGAAGAAATAAATGTTTTTATATGTTTGTATCAAACTGGACAGATTTTAGATTCTATTGAACAACGCAAAATAATTAATCATAACTTCTATAAACAACAACTTTGGCTGTTTTCTTCGAAAATGCTATTTGCCTGTTGTTTTCTTCTCCGACCAGGTAATAAAATCCAATTGCAGTGGTATCTGAGGCAATATCATTCCATATTTTTTTATCTGATTCTTCAGGATCAAAAGCTTCGCCTTTATCAACTGCAGGAGAAAAAAAGTTCTCATCAATAAAGAATTTGTTCATCCGTTCTAAAATATAATCGCATGAATCCTTATGTGTAATTTTATTCACATTATCTGCAACCAGGCCGTATCCAATCAAATCAATACTTGGAAACTTTTCTTTGTAGATGATCTTACTGTTTTTGGTTATTATTTGGAAAGTAATTACTCCATTTAAGGTATCTTTTCCATTAAGGGTTATTTGAAACAGGTCCTCATATTTCTCCGAACTGAAAATATGCATCTTTGTTGCCGTATACAGAATGCTGCTATCTTGCTTTGTCTGTGCATTGACGGATTCTAATAAAGCTGTCATTAATATAATAGTAAATAGCAAATAACTATATAGATTATGCTTAATATACCTCTTATTCATATGTTCTTTTCCTGCTGGAAAGTATTAGGTAAATATTGACTCAAATACTGATCCTTGAAAAATAAACAAATTCAGTGTTTGTCAGAAGGATTTTTTCCGCTCTGTAGCAAATACAAAAGACAAATTTAATGATGTACAAATCGGGATAATTGTTAATGGCATTTAGTATTTATTCTGAATACTTTTTCAGAAAAATTGTTTAACTATTCTAGATCAATTATGATCATCCTGCTATGACCGATGGTGCAGGAACAGCCTGTACGATCATACATGTGCTTCCGCAGATCTCTGCGTTGAGAGGGAGGCGTCCAGACTTCACCCGCTTGGCAGCCGATAATATATTTAATGAAATTGTTGAGAAATTAAGCTGAATTTTGAGTGGTTAGATATGGCCTACGGATGGACAATTTCCCAATTTCTCAAAAACCAGTGTCCAGAAAGTGTCCAGGACTATTTTTATTATCTGTTTTTTTTGGAATATTGGGACTTTTTCAGACAGCATAAAATGAAAAAAGCCCAAAATCAAACGATTTCGGGCTTTCTTTCTAAGTGCGGAGAGACAGGGAATCTCCTGATGTTCCAAAATGTTTCGTATTTAGCTTGTTTTCGCAACATTTAAAAATGCAGTGACTAAATTGTGACCAAGAGGTTTTAAATATTTTTCAGGCCTCTTTTTGCCTGTATTTAAGCTTTTCAAGGCCGGATGTGGTCGTATCGAGCTAGCTCTTACCAGCAATTGTCAGAACAGTCTATTAAAGATCCTATCTCTTAAATTCAAAATCTTATTTATCATCTGCGGTAATTATGCCAACAGATGGATCAATATACATAAACTCGTCTCTGCAAATATAATATGCATGCTGCCTTATTCCAAATGGAAAAATGAATCCTGACCAATAAAATCAATATTAAAACGAGGACTGAATTTTGGTCAGTAACAGGGGACAATTGGATAACCCCTCTACCCGGTGACACTCAGGGTTACATTGCTTATGAGTCAACTCGATACTTTGTGGCATTACTTCTATTGCTTGACATAGTGACATAAAAAACTTATTTTGGTCCGGAGAGAATAAAAAGAGGTAAATTGGAACAGATAGAAATCCCGCATTTTTTGATAATTCATCTTTGTGATTCCTTTCATTAAATGGATGTCCAATAGTTGCAAATACTAAATCCCGGATGAAATAAAATGAAAAAAGCTCTCATATTCCTGGCCCTTGCATTTAGTGTTTTATCTTTAAGCTGTGAAACTACAGAACCCTCAATAGACAAGACAAGACTTAGCCTTACTTCCCTCGATGCATCAGTTTCAGAAGTTTTTCTTAAGCTTCAGGTTCAAAACCCCAGACCAAATGAAAAGATTGAGCTGAAGAGAAACGGAATTACCGTGATGAGTTTTAACTCAAATCGGGATACCATTCTGGTGGATACCTCGCTTACAGAAAATACGGCATACACCTACAGCATATCTGCCATGGAAGGTGGGAAAGTAACCTCCTTGGGGGGAAGTATAAGTGTAAGCACACTCATTCCGACTGGCCATGACTTTGAGTTTCAGACCTTCCTTTACGGCAATGCCGATCCAAGTGTGCTGACAGATGTAGCCATCATAGATGAGAACAATATATGGGCTGTAGGCGAGATAAACATGAAGGATTCACTCGGGAACGTGATATTCAAGCCCTTCAATGCCGTTCACTTTGACGGGAAGGAATGGAAGATGATAAACATCCCTACAATAGACAGGACATACACGAGCTACTGGTCGGATCATCTTGAAGCCATATACGCCCTTGATGAAAACGACATCTGGGTTACAACGGGTGGTCAGATGGTGCATTTTGACGGTAAAAGCTGGGGAAAGTGGCAGCATCTTGCTGAAGATTTATATGATACGAAAATTGGTTCTATAAGAAAGATCTGGATCAATAAGGATCATGAGGCCTATGCTGTTGGCGAAAGGGAGAACGTCTGGCATTATTCAGGTTCAGGAAAGTGGAAACAGCTTGCAACAGAAGGCAAATATACATTGTTCGACATCTGGGGCATAAGGACCCCTTCAGGAGAGGACAAGATAATATGTTCAGGAGCCAACCCGCCAAGCTCAAGCTCCCTCTTTGAGATTAAGGGCGACAAGGTCACCCCCATCTACAGGACATCCGATAAGGTACTTATCTCAACATGGTTTATCAATCCATACAATATTTACTCAAGTGGAACAAGTGTATTTGCATATAAAGCCTGTAAAATGGAAACTGTTTTTGATGATCCTTACTATTTCTTCAAGTCAGTCAGGGGTGCAGGCAGTAACGACATTATGGTGTCCGGCAGTCCAGGATTCGTAGCCCATTACAGTGGTAAAGATGTAAAATATTTTGCTCTGGATGATAGAGATGCTTATATCAGCATGGCGTACAATAATGGAGTAGTTGTGATGGTGGGCAGACGCGGCGAGAAGGCAGTACTTACAATAGGAAAAAGAAGTTCCAGTATGTGACCTTTGTCTGGAAAATAGAATTTTCAGAGATCACATCTGGAAACTTATAAAACAGGCGGCTCTACACATTCACAAAACCGGAGGAGTATAATGAAAGTACTGAAGCTTCTTTTCCCTATTCTCTTTCTCATTCAACTGCAAGTAACTGCTCAGGAAATTTCTGCAGAAATGCGGCAAAGGGAAAAACAGCAGTTTTTAAGTCTTACCGACACACTCAAGCTTAGAAAACTAGCCAATGAATTTTCCGGTAAAAGCAGGAATGATCTGAATCACGCCAGAAAGTTAGCCAAAGAAAATGGGATCCCGTTAATTATTAAACTGCCTAATGGAAATACAATGCTCTTGCATGGTATCAAAAACGGAAGGCCAGTTTTTCTGATCTCAAGGAATGAAATTGCGGCTAAAACCATATCAACCAACAAGGTGCAACCAGGGGGCGCTTTAGGCTACAATCTGGATGGTTATGGAATAAGGATTGGTCTATGGGAAGCTGGTGGTGCTCCATATCCTCATTATTCATTCAGGGAAGGCTATAATGGCATTTACCACTTTAATTTTGTTGATTCTACCGGTGCTCGTCCGGACTCACACGCCACACATGTTGCAGGAACAATTGTAGCTGATGATGATTATCCCGCAGCAAAGGGTATGGCTCCTAAATCATTCCTAGATGCATATGATGCAAATCATGACTTAGCGGAGATGGCAAATGCCAATATGACGGATCCCAGGGTTTATTTATCAAATCATTCGTATGGAATAGAAGCGGGATGGACGAGTTTGGGCAATGGTAAGTGGTTATGGAATACTGATGATAGCCAGTCAACTGACCTTGCTTTTAAAACATATGACGATAGGGCCTGGCAGTTGGATCAGTTAGTAAACACCGCACCTTTATATACTGTTGTCTGGGCAGCAGGCAACGAAAGAGGTCAAGGGCCGGATAAGCTGGAGAACTGCTATTACTGGGTAAATAATAAACTGACTGCCTGCACAACTCTACATCCCAAGAATGGAGCATCGGATAAAGGCTACTATACTATGTCTTCTGAAACCCATGCAAAAAATATCATAACAGTTGGAGCGGTTGACGATATTCCCAATGGATATACAGCACCTTCTGATGTAAAACAGATTACGACATCTTTCAGCAGCTGGGGCCCATCGGCTGACGGAAGAATTAAGCCGGATATTGTAGCCAACGGTGAAAATTTATGTTCTACCGGATTTATATGGGATCGGGGCCTGAGACAGGATGCCTTTATCACGATGAGCGGAACGTCCATGGCAGCCCCCAGTGTAACGGGATCTATTGCCCTGCTGCTTCAGCTTTATAAAAATACACATAATGGAGATTATCCCCGTGCGTCAACCGTAAAATCAATTGTTATCCATACAGCAGATGAAGCAGGTGGAAGTGAAGGACCGGATTATAAGTATGGCTGGGGACTTATGAATACGTCTAAAGCCGCACAGCTCATTCAACTCGATCAGATAAAACCAAATACAATCCAGGAAGTTTTGCTTTCGAACGGACAGACATACAGCCTTAAACTTTTCAGCAGAGGAAAAGGGCCTATAAAAGTTACAATTGCATGGACCGATCCGGCTCCAGCTAACCTTCAGTCCGATGTTCTTGTAAACGATCTTGACCTTAGAATTAAGGACGAAAAAAACACTATGTATTCCCCATGGGTACTTAATCCGGGAATTCCTGAGAATCCGGCCTCAAAGGGAGATAATACAAGAGATAACGTAGAACAGATTTTAATTAATGCCCCGGCAGCAGGTTATTATACCGTTACTGTCAACCACAAAAGAACCTTAAGTGCCACACAGCTTTTTTCAATTGTTATTGAAGGCGATTCGGAACCAGGATGTGATGTTTCAATTAAACAGCTAGACGAAGCAGGTTTAGCTTTCGGTGAAGCCTCTTATTGGACGTCAGCGGGCACGTGGCAGAATGTTTCCCCAGCCAATACTGTAAGTTTTGCTATTGGAGTACAAAAGTTTTTGGCTAGTAGAGACTTTAAGCCTTTGACGACTCAGAAATTTAATTATTGGGTAGACAACCCAAGTAATGTGCAACGGTTTAGAAATTGGGATACTGTATCGGTATTTGCCAAAACAAAAGAAGTTATTGCACAGTTTAAGTCAGCATATAATGTTACAATTTCAAATAACTTTGCAGAATTTCCATCAAAACCTGGCGGCATAAATGACTCACTGTGGTTTAAGGACCCTTGGCTTACTGATTATGATGAACAGCCATACGGACTTAGAAACCAGGGACTGCAGGCTTCATTCAAAAGAGTGTCTTCACCTTTCAACCCTAAAGCAGAAACTGGAGATACCTATAAAGGAGTATTCTTAAACCAAATGAATAATGCGGATAATGCATTTTATTCATTGCGCGCACAAAAATCATACAGTGCAAATTTGTCCCTAACCGGGAAAACTCATACTTTTTATTTTCAAAACTGGTCCAGTAATGGCACTGATCCCTTAAACCAGAATATAGTAGCAGGCAATTTTTATGAATCTCCTGTCGTATTCAGAAATGGAAATGCAGTAATTCAGGCAAACTACAAAGGGACACAGCTCTCTAACTCCTCAACCGCATTCTCCAACACGAGCCAGCGGAAATTCATCCGTACTCCTGACGGAAGCCTTCATATGGTTTATGAGAGCATGGGCCTGGTCTGGTATGAAAGAAGCTCGGACGGGGGTAGTACATGGGTACTCATGAATAACGGAAAGCCTCTTAGCACAAAGCCCTCAAAATCCCCTTCAATCGACTACTGCGGAAACTCTGCAGAAGGTGCAATAGGTATTGTATTTCAGGAGGATGATAATATTCTTGGCAGGAAAATAAAGTATTATCCTGTCAGCTACTCTAATGGCATCTATAGTTCTTTCACCCTTCAGGACATTGACTATGTGGAAGAACAGGACAATAGCTCATTCGATGCCATGCCAGTAATTGCCTTTGGATCTACAAGCCCCTACTTTCTGGTAGTGTGGAAAGATATGGACGGCCTAATGACGAAGTATTTTAACGGAAATAACTCCATTTTAATCCAGCCTTTAAGCTCGACTTCACTGATTTCATCAGTTACGGATGCAACCTCAGCACATCCGTTCCTTGTTAGCAACAGGCTCGGCAATACAATATTCCACCTTGCCTGGGATGAGAATACCTCCTCGACAACAGGCACCATAAGGTACTGTAAACTAAGTGCCGGAACAACAGTGGATGTTGTGGGAGGCAGCTATAATTCAAATGTCTCCTCGGGAAGCGGCTTTGCCAAGAATTCTATGCCTGGAATGATCGCGGCCTTAGACAATACAGTCAGGATGTCGTGGCTTGGAGCAACAACATATGGAAAGAAATCTGCACTATTCCGCGGAATGATTGGTGACGGATCCTGGAACTCAAGATTCTGGAGCTTTGGATACGGAGTTACTTCTCAATGTATAAACATGGGAAGTGACGCATATTACATTCTTTTTTGCGATTACACTTCCGGGAGCTATAGAAACCAGTTTACAGACAGCCGTACGCTTTCAAATATCTATACCCTGAATACTACAGGAAAGGATATCCAGTTGAACAATGGTGCAGGAGAAACTTCAAGAACAATGTACGCCATGTCATTTTCTTCACAGGGGAGTCTTCCATACACCTTTACCAGGTCAACAAATTCCATCGGGAGCTATTACGGCCTCTATAAGGGGAATTCCATTGAGACTTCCGGTAGAATGGTTGTCCTTAAGAAAGACAGCCTCGCAGAGTATTATTTTTCACTTCAGGACATATCTTTAGACGGAAAGCCCGTCAAATTCATGGAGGTAAGTGACACTATTAGAATCAAGGATATAAGCAGCCTGAATAAGTACATGATAACCGAGCCTTTTACACTTACCGACAACTCAAAGTTCTTATTCAACCTGAACTATGGCGTAACGGATTCATCAAAAGGGCTGAGAGCTCTGGGAAAAGAAGGAAACATTTCCTATAGTGTTGATCTCCTGGATGAAGAAGGAAAAGTTCTTCAGAACCTTAATCTAATCAGCTTTTCAAAAGCCCTGTTCTTTAAGAATAAGCAGAGCTCTTTTCAGGTAAATATGAAAGGAATTGGAAATAAGAATGTCAGAATGAGGCTTAATACTGATGTGAATTTCAATGCTGAATGTTTTCTTGTCGACAGCCACAGCCTGCCTGATGAGAATGGCCGCATGTACAAAGCAGCAGAAACAGAAATGATTAACTATAGCGGCGAGAAAGTTATTAAGGAATACGCCATTAGCCGTAACTACCCCAATCCATTCAACCCATCTACAGTCATAGATTATCAGGTTCCAAAGACATCAAAGGTCACACTCAAGATCTTTGATATGCTTGGGAAGGAAGTCACGACTCTTGTAAATGAGGTAAAGGAGATGGGACGCTACTCGGTCAAGTTTGACGCATCTGTGCTTCCGAGCGGTACTTATATCTATGAGATAAGAGCTAATGATTTCGTTAAAAGCGGCAAGATGCTTCTCCTGAAGTAATTTGTCTTTAGAGAAATGACTCAAGGCAGGGGCTGATAATAAGAGCCTCTGCCTTTATATTTTGTATTATTCATTTATTTCGCATTCATATAAAACACCAGCACCTGTTCAAAACCTCGCCCATGCGAATTTAGCTAAATTTTGCATTAATCTAAAGCTTTCTTTCCTTATCTTTGCCGGGTAATTATCAACAAATAACCGGACCCGATGCTAAAATCCCTGTTACTATTCCTTCTGAATTCCTTCAAAACCAAGATTCAGCTAAAACTTGAGAACGTAATTCTTAGAAAACAAATAGAAATCCTTCAGAGAACAAATCCGAAGCTACAAATAAAAAGAAGAGACCGGCTAGTCTTCAGTATAATGAAAGATCTTCTGTCTAACTGGAAAGATAAAATCTTTATCGTTAGACCAGAAACGGTAATCAAGTGGCACAGGACTGCTTTCAGGTCCTACTGGAGAAGAAAAAGCAGGCACAAAGACGGAAGACCAAAGATCGACAGGGGAGTGATTGATCTTATAAGACAGATTGCAAATGATAATCCTCTCTGGGGTGTGCCACGGATTCATGGAGAACTAAAGAAGCTTGGATTTAATATTTCTCAGTCAACAGTTCAGAGATACATCCCTAAAAGAAACGGAAGGACAACAGGGCAGAGGTGGAAAACATTCCTGAAAAACCACTCAAAGGAAATCATCTCAATTGACTTTCTTACCGTACCTACAATTAACTTCAAACTTGTTCATGTTCTTGTCGTAATTGAGCATAATAGAAGAAAGATCATTCACTTCAATGTTACAAAGAACCCGACAGCAGAGTGGACACTTCAGCAGATAAGAAATATGCTCTTCAGCTTTGATACACCAAAGTACTTAATAAGAGATCGTGATTCCAGATATGGCAGTGTCTTTACAAATGGAGTAAAGAATCTTGGAATTAAGCAGATCGTAACATCCTACCGCTCACCCTGGCAGAACGGCTATGTGGAACGGGTAATAGGAAGTATAAAGAGGGAATGCCTGGATCATGTGATTATTTTGAATGAAGACCATCTTCGCTCCCTACTTTCTGATTACCTGTCCTATTACAATAAGTCCCGGACTCACCTTGGGATCAACAAGGATTCTCCTGAAGGAAGGCCGGTTCAGATTGCTGGAAAGATCGAGAAAATTCCTGCTGTGAACGGGCTTCACCACATCTACTTCAGACAAGCTGCTTAACTAACTGAATTTGTTTTGTTTAAAATTTATCCTGAATGGAAAGGGGATTACTATGTTCATTACTCCACAATTAAGGCGTTTTTGGAAAAATGCCGGCTGAGTTGCTTGATGGAAAAAGGCAGAATATGCTTTATTGATTAAGGTCTAGTCGTGATTTCGATAAAATTTCAGCTCAGATGGAGTTTTGAATAGC
>JAAXKN010000071.1 GCA_025612375.1 Ignavibacteria bacterium | reverse complement strand
ATAGTAATTATAAAGCCCCGTCTTACGGGGCTTTATTCGGACAAAATATAAATATTACCCTTTAAATGGGCCAGACAGTTTCGTAAGATTTGATGGGCCTTCCACTGGCTTTTTTCATTTCCAGGGCTAATTTCTGAAGCTCAACAAGCTGCTTAAGTTTTTCTTCAAAAGGGGCCTGCGCCCTTTCTCTGTGAAAAGCTTTCTTGCTCTCAAAAATATGGGTAATTGTCTGACTTATCATTTTCTTAGTCGTTTTTTAGCACTGAATCTAATTTACTCTTTAGTGAGTATTTTTCCAATACCTGATTTAACAAATTTTTATCTATAGCAACTTCATCAAAGAACTGCTGAACCCTAAACTTATCCTTCCCCCTCCCAGTCTGAAGCATTATGGCAATCAGATATTCCGGAGTAATAATGTAGGTTTCAGCATTCTGAATTACTACTTTTTTAGCATTTTCAACAGCCTCTTTTACCAGATCGTTATATGCCGGCAAAAACTGAACGGGAATATTGTCAATAACAATATGTTCTTCCTTTTCAGGGAAACCGTGCTTTCGGGCCCATTCATATAACTCCTTAAGCGGCCAAAGAGAATTTTCATCTACAGAAAGAATGACCATTACATCAAGATCAAAAGTAACTGTTGCCTCAAGGTAATACAGACTTGCTATACCACCGCCAATGGCATACTTAAGAATGATGCCTTCATTTACCAGACTATTAATATGCTTGAGAGTATTTTCCATTTATGTAAATCTACTTACCGCTAAGAAGCACTTTACTTTAATATAAAAATTTTCCGGCCATTTTCAGCTGAAAATGGCGAGCGCCGCCCGCCCCTCTACGGAGAATATTTGTTTATTCGTTTTTGTTGACCAGGTAGCGTTTGATCTTCTGGGTTGTGGTCTTTTCGAATTCAGTTTCCCTGATATAGAACTTTTTAATTTTCTTGAAGGAAGGAAGCTGTTTATTGACCTTTTCAATTTCCTGTGCCATTACCTCATTCATCATCTCATTGGTAATTTTCACGTCCTTTTGTTCTGAAAGCTCAATGAAGGCTTCGGCATCGACAACTATCTGGGCTGCAATAATTTCAGTTTCTTTTGCATCCTCTTCGCCATAGACAAAGCATTCGGATACAAAGGGGCTGCGGTTTAATATGTCTTCAATTTCCTCGGGGAAAACATTTTTGCCGTTTTTGGAAATAATGACGTTTTTCTTTCTGCCGCTTATATGCAGGAATCCGTCCTCGTCAAAGCGGCCGATGTCGCCTGTCTTGAAGTATCCGTCCTCAAACGTGTCCTGAGTGGCTTTTTCGTTATTGTAGTATCCGAGCATAACGTTGGGGCCTTTGGCCCAGATCTCGCCGTTACCCTCGCTGTCGGGAGAGCAGATCCTGACATCAATGCCCGGAAGAACAAAGCCCGCGGCGTCGTCTTTAAAATTATCCAGCTGATTGAGTGCCACTATGGGGGAAGTTTCTGTAAGGCCATAGCCCTGCAGGAAATTAAACCCGAATTCTCTTAAGCCTTTTGCGACCTCAGGGTCGGGGGCGGCACCGCCGGCGATAAAAATTCTTATAGCGCCGCCGAACTTCTGGTGAATTTCAGCAAATATTTTTTTCTTTGAATTCTTCCAGCCCACTTTCTCCAGAATATCGGTAGCCACGATCATAGGCTTTATCATTACCGAAGTAAGCTTCTTTTCGTTTATTGACTTATAGATCTTCTTAAACATTTTGTCAAAAAGGAGCGGTACGCCAAGGAGCATTGTGGCTTTTACTTTCTGAATATCGTCAACTACAGTCTTAAGGCTTCTTGCATAGTGCACGGAGCATCCGCAGTAGAGGGGGCAAAGCATACCGCAGGTGCATTCATAAGTGTGGTGCATCGGGAGGACGGAAAGGAATCTATCCTCAGGGTACATGAAGAGCATGCTTACCATATCCACCAGGTTTGAGGCCAGGTTTTTCTGGCTCAGCATAACGCCCTTAGCGCGTCCCAGGCTTCCGGAAGTAAAAATAATTTCAAAGAGTTCATTGGGATCAACCTTCGGCAGGTCCTGAACCGGTGCCGGGTTCTCGCGGTCTATCAGGTCCCTCATGAACAAGAACCCGTTTTCCTCAGAAGCCGAATCCATGGAGATAAAGAATTTCAGCTTTTTCATCATCTGTTTCTTTTCCGAAAGCATCTGCGAGAAGCTGTCCGAGAAAATTATAACTTCAGTATCCGACTCGTGAATAATGTTAAGGATTTCGTTTGTCTTGAGGTTACGGTCAATGGGGACGACTATATAGTTAAAGCAGGCGCAGGTAAGGTAAGAAAGAGCCCACTGCAAGCGGTTTTCGCTTATGACGGCGATGTGTGAGCGTTCTTTGATGCCCATTTTCTTAAGCGCGCTTCCGAACCTTAAGATTTTTTCAAGCAGCTCGCCGTAAGTCAGCCTTGAAACCGGCGTGTTACTGATGTCTTCAAGAGCAAGTTTATTTTCATATTTGCGAGCGCTCTGAAGGATCATTTCCTGAACTGATTCAATGCGCGGGACATTGTAGAGTTTAAGTTCTTTTTTCATGTTGTGATTTATTTAATTACATAAAATATATGCGTAAATATAATTTATTTTGCATAAGAAAAAAAAGCCGCATGTGGAAAAATCATGCGGCTTATTAAATAAAAGCACTAGCTTTTCCGGACAGCGTATTCGGCCAGAATGCCTGAGAGAAGCTTATAGAAACGTTCTACAGTAGGGATGTTCACCCTTTCATCCGGCGAATGGGCGCCCTGGATTGTGGGTCCGAAAGAAATCATATCGAGGCCGGGATATTTATCGCCGAGGATACCGCATTCGAGGCCGGCGTGGATTGCCTTAACCTCAGGTTCCGAGTTAAAGAGAGCCTCAAAGATTTTCTTTGATGTCTGCAGAGCCTCAGATTCCATATTTGGTTTCCAGCCCGGGTAGCCGTCGCCCTGGTGAATTTCGGCGCCTGCAAGGTCGAGGACAGATTCCACCATATGGGCCACATAGCGTTTAGAGCTTTCAATTGAGCTTCTCTGGCTGGTTCCGATTACGAGTGTGCCATCATTCATGTTAATGGTTGCAAGGTTAGTAGAAGTCTCAACAAGTCCCGGTATGTCGGCGCTCATGGCAATAACTCCGTGCGGCAGAGCCAGTATGGCGTTAACAAGCCTCTTCTGGAATTTTTTGCTGAATGCCTTCGGGGTTTGACCCTCAATTTTAGTAAGTTCAATTTTAAGTCCGCCGTCAGTTGTCTTAAACTCATTCTGAAGTTCAGCTTCCAGGGAGCGGATAATTTCGTTGACCTTCTTTTCTTTTGAAGGCTTAATGAGGACTGTAGCTTCAGATTCCCTTGGGATTGCGTTTCTTTTGCTTCCGCCTTCGAGGCTTGAGAGCATGAGACCTGTTGATTCCAGAGCCTTAAGCACGCGGCCCATAACCTTAATTGCGTTGGCGCGTCCGGTACTTATATCCATGCCTGAGTGCCCGCCTTTAAGTCCGGATATCAAAAGGCTGTAAGAGTTAAAGCCTTCCACCTTACCGGTATAGTCGACAGAAAATGTTCCCTGTGTATCCAGGCCGCCGGAGCAGCCCACATAGAACGCGCCGTCTTCCTCGCTATCGAGGTTAAGCAGGGTTTTTGCTGTAACGAATCCAGGCTGAAGGTTATTGGCTCCGGTAAGACCTGTTTCCTCGTCAATAGTAAAAAGGGCTTCGAGGGGGCCGTGAGTAATTTCTTTATCCGTAAGTGCGGCCAGTGCCGCGGCAACGCCGATGCCGTTATCGCTGCCGAGAGTAGTACCCTGGGCCTTAATCCAGTCGCCCTGGCGTTCAAGTTTAAGGGGGTCTGTTTCAAAATTGATATCAGTCCCCTTATTTTTTTCGCAGACCATATCCACATGTCCCTGCAGAACAACTGCAGCTGCATTTTCAAAACCCGGCGTTGCGGGAGCAGAAATAAGAATGTTGCCAACTTCATCTTCCTTAATAGGAAGGTTATTAAGGCGCGCAAAATTTCTTAAATACTCCCTTATTTTTCCTTCCATTTTGGATGGACGCGGGACCTGTGTAATTTCATAAAACCTTTGCCACAGAGCTTCGGGCTTCAAGCCTTCAACTACTTCTTTAGACATATCTCCTCCATAATTAAACTGCGTTATTTGATATGTCCCTTCATTAAAAGGGGCATGAAATTCATTTGCAGGGACTAAGAAATACAGTCGTAAGGGCTGTATTTACATAGCCTCTGATTCACTTTCCTTCTGAGCCAGGCGGGCTTTCTTTTTATCCATTTCAGTCAGGTATTTTTTTCTGATTCTTATGGATTTAGGAGTAATTTCAACGTACTCGTCGTCTGTAATCCATTCAATTGCCTGTTCAAGGGTCATTATTCTTGCCGGCTCAAGCCTTATTGCCTCATCGGCGCCTGAAGCTCTCATATTGGTAAGCTGTTTAGTCTTAGTGACGTTAACTCTCATATCCATATTTCTTGAGTTTTCGCCTACAACCATTCCCTCATAGACCTTTGTAGTTGGTTCAATGAAGAATACGGCTCTTTCCTGGAGCTTCCACATTGCATATCCGGAGCAGATGCCTTCATCGAGAGAGATAAGGGCTCCTCTTTGCCTCTGTACGATTTCGCCTTTGAAGGGTTCATACTTTTCGAAGTTTGCATGGAGAATACCCGTACCCTTGGTATCTGTCATGAACTCAGTTCTGTAGCCTATAAGTCCGCGGGTAGGTATAAAGAACTCGAGGCGTGTATTATTGCCTGAGGTAATCATGTTTTTAAGTTCGGCTTTTCTTTTGCCCAGTTTTTCAATAACGATGCCAACGTGTTCTTCGGGGACGTCAATAACAACGTGCTCGATCGGTTCAGCCATAACGTCAGCGATTTTCTTCATAATAACCTGCGGGCGGCTTACCTGGAGCTCATAGTCCTCGCGCCTCATATTTTCAATAAGGATGCCGAGGTGAAGTTCACCACGTCCGCTCACCTTAAATACGTCGGGGTATTCTGTCATTTCAACTCTAAGGCTCACGTTTGAGCGGAGTTCGCGGCTAAGGCGGTCGCTTATATTTCTGGTTGTAACATACTTCCCTTCCTGGCCGGCAAAGGGCGAATTATTAACCATAAAGTTCATTGTAATAGTAGGTTCGTCGATATCAACAAACGGGATTGCCTCAGGCCTTAATGGGCTTGCGATAGTCTCGCCAATATTGACGTCTTCAAAGCCCGCGATGCAGGCGATGTCGCCGGCAAAGACTTCCTCAGCCTCAGCTCTTTTGAGGTTATCGAAGGTATAGAGTTTTGATATCTTGCCGTTTTCCTGCTTGCCGTCTTTTTCAATGAGGACAACGTTATCGCCTACTCTGAGAGATCCGCTATGGACAAGGCCGATACCGATTCTGCCCAGGTAGTCATTATAGTCAATTGCGCTAATAAGCATGCGGAAAGGTTCATCAGGTGTTACTCTTGGCGCGGGCACCTTTTCGACAATGAGGTCGAAGAGCGGTTTAAGGTCCACGGCTTCTTCCTCAAGCCTCATTTTTGCGACGCCCTGTTTTGCGATGGCATAAACGAAAGGAAAATCGAGCTGTTCGTCTGTAGCGCCGAGAGAGAGGAAGAGTTCAAAAACTTCATCGAGCACCTGGTCGGGTCTTGCATCTTTACGGTCGATTTTATTTATAACGACAATCGGTTTAAGGCCGAGGTCGAGTGATTTTTTGAGGACGAATTTGGTCTGAGGAAGAGGGCCTTCGGCAGCGTCGACAAGGAGGAGGACGCCGTCGACCATTTTAAGAGTTCTTTCGACCTCGCCGCCAAAGTCGGCGTGTCCCGGGGTATCGACGATATTTATTTTAATGTCGTTATACCTGATGCTAGTATTTTTTGCCAGGATTGTAATGCCGCGTTCTTTTTCGAGCGGGTTGGAATCCATAACGCGTTTTTCAACAGCCTGATTAGCTCTAAAAACACCTGTCTGTCTGAGCATATAATCGACCAGCGTAGTCTTACCGTGATCAACGTGTGCAACAATAGCAATATTTCTAATGTTATCTTTAATATCCACAATTTTCCTTTTATTACTTACTAACTTTTATTACTTACTAATTAACTATGCCTGATGGATAAAATGTCTCCATCCTTTACTATATAATCTTTACCTTCGAGCCTCCAGACGCCGGCTTCCTTGCATTTCTGGAAGGATCCGTAGTGCATAAAGTCGTCGTAGTGTACGACTTCGGCCCGGATAAACTTGTTATAAAAATCCGTATGAATAACGCCCGCAGCCTCCTGGGCTGTCATATTCTTCTTAATTGTCCAGGCGCGGCATTCATCTTCGCCAACAGTCAGGAACGACTGGAGACCCAGGACCTGATAAGAAATCTTAAGTATCTTATTAAGAGCAGATTCCGTGATGCCGAAATCCTTCATAAAGATTTCAGCCTCCTCGTCGCTCATCTGAGAGAGCTCGTACTCAAACTTTGCAAAGAACGGTATTACCGTAAGCTTGTAGCGGTCGAAGGCCTTATCAATGGCGCTAACGATGCTTTCGACCTTGTCAATTGAATCCTCGTCGAAATTAACTGCAACGACGAGCGGCTTCAGAGTCAGGAACTGGTAAGAAGCCAGGAGTTTGCGTTCAGACTCATCGAATTCAAGGAGTCTTAAGGGCAATTCCTTCTCTATATGTTCAAGACATTTTTCCATCAAGGGAAGTTCCCTTTTTGCCAGTTCATTTTTAGATTTTTGAATTTCTTTTGTAAGCTTTTCCCTGCGGGTTTCAAGGAGAGCCATATCAGCCAGGAGGAACTCCGTTTCCAAGAACTGGATGTCTCTTACCGGATCAACGCTTCCCTCCGGGTGAGGCACGGCGTCGTTATTAAACTGTCTTATGACGTAGAAAAGCGCGTCGTTGTTTTTGACGTTATTGAGGAATTCGGCAGTAATTTTGACCTTACCGTCTTCCGATACCCTGAGGCCGGGGATATCGTATACCTCTATTGTAGCGTTAACTTTTTTAGGAGGATTAAAGACAGCAGCTGCCTTGTCGAGGCGTTCGTCGGGGACCTTAACGACAGCCAGGTTAGCCTTATCCGACTGTGCCGCTTCAGATTCCTGAGTTTTAGTTAAAGTGTTAAAAAGTGTTGTTTTTCCAGAGTATTGTAAGCCTACCAAGCCAATTTGCATTTAAGTACCCTTATATAGTGCCAGCTTAAAAATCAATTAAAAAACCGCCCATTAGTACGTGGGACGGTCATAAATTTTCGGATTTATCATCTAAATATACGATTTTTAACCTTAAATGTATACCGGAAAGAAATCGGGATGGATAATAGATAAGAAAGCTTAAGAAACTATCTGTGTATTAAGAGCAATTTCCTCTAAGACCGAGGTAACTTTAAGGCATTCCTGGAGCATGCCGTCGAAGACGCATGCCTGTCCTTTTACGTGGACTTCGAAGGCAAAATCGCGTGCAATTTCATATGAGCATTTAACTGCCTTAACGAGCTGGGCAATGACCTCGTCAAAAGTATGCCAGTCGTCGTTAAAAAGTATAACCTTAAAAGGCAGCCCTACAAGAGTTTCCTCTTCCTGTTCAGGGTTGTACTGCCCGTATGTCGGATCTTCTGCCATATGCAACTTAAAGTTGAACAATTTATTAGAAAAAATAAGCCGGGATATTTGCGTTTAAAAATTACAAAATTGGAGGAGATAATAAAAGGAAATTTTATTGAAAGAGGGCTATTGAGCCGTCTTAAAGACACCGCGGTTCCGGGAAAGCAATAAATGATTCCTCCTATCCGGGATGGAGGTTTCTTTTTTTGTGTTTAACATGCATATCTATACCCCGATGACTTTTGCAGCCAATCAGGGCCATAAGTTGAAATTTAATATTATCTTTGAACCGGAAATTTCACATGAGAAGGCTCATTTCAACCTGTAATATTGTCCTGTAACTTCAGGAGAGGAGTAGACCTGAACCTGCACGGTATCGTTCCTGGTAATGTAATGGTCCTTTATCTTAAAGCTCTGGGGAGAACTTGCACCCGTTACTTCCATTGTAATTGCAGGTTCAACAGGATAAATGCTGATATCCAGGAAGTCCCCTTCTTTTATCTTTGAGTAGTTGGTCTTGTCGGCTTCTACGAAGTTCTCTTTTCTTGAGACAAGATACCTTGTAAGCTTTGCCTCAGTGAGGCTTATCTTGTAGAAGTTGTAGTCTTTGAAACTCACCGTATCGGCTGAAGTTACCTTCCACTTCTCTGGAGTCTCCTCCACATCCTGGCAGAAGAGCTGTGAAGAAGTGACTGCAAGTGCCGCAATAAACAGTAAATACTTAAACATTTGTTTTGACCTTATCTTATTTGGAAATATCTCAAAAATCTGTTGTATTTCTATTAAAAGGTTTAATAGCTAAATCTGTTTGCAATAGATGGCACAATACACCATTAACTTTAGTCCACCTACTACAAAGGAGCTCGAAGTTCCACCGAATGCCAATTAAACCCATAGGAGATTGAGTATTTAAGAGCAAGAGATTTGATTATTTAGTTCTCAATGTATTTCAACTCTTTTTTATGTTCTTGCTCAATTTTCAGATCTTATTTATTTTCGTATACATGGACAACTTTAACGCCAAGCAATTGTAATTGAGAAGCTATATTATTGAGTAGATTTATATCTTTAGATATAAACCAGATAGTTCCATGGTGTGTGAAAACAATCACCAGATCACACTTCTTTGCGAAGACTAAAATATCCTGATAGCTGAATTTACTTGGATAATCTAAAAACAAATCCATAAATTCCTTCAGATCAGAAATGCTTATCTTTCCGAAATATTTCTTTCGCCATTCAAACCTGTCAAGATATTTCCTTATTGAATCATCCTCCAGTTCCTCTTCAATAAAAGAGGGCAGCCAGGGAGCTCTTGTAGACTCCAGCCTTGCAACGAATTCTCCTTTTACATATTTGGAAACTACTGAATATATAAATTCAGAAAATGATTTTTTGTCGGTTATGGGATTTTCCAAATCAAAATAATCTCTGTCTTTATACTTCTCCATTTCAAGACCATACCAGGTTGCTATCATTTTTAACGGAGTTTCTTTCTCCTCTCCGAACCAATCAATATATTCTTTCATTTTTATCATTTTTATCCTCAATTACTTTTTAAGTATAACATTTACATGTGTTCTATTTGGAAGCTGAACGTCACGATGTGGAAGTTTGTGGCCAAATCCTTTATGATTCTGTACAGGACCCCATTTTGTGCCGTCCCTACTAGGATAATTTCCATCTCGATCTTTTTTGCCATTCCAATTTTTTCTAGGTTTAAAACGATATTCATTGCCAGCCTTATCTACATAAATTTTGTCTGGATCGGGAGCACCTTGATCTACCCCCTGGCTTTTATCCTGATCTGAATTTTTATCTCCCTCACTGTCCTCATTCCAAAGGTGAGAAATTTTATCCAGGCCAACCGCAACTGTTCCCAGAAATGTTAATTTTAATTTCTGCATTTCTTTGGCTAAGAATTGTCCTGCACTTACCATTCTTAAATTGTCTTCCCTGCTGGGCATGGGAAATACATATATGACGTCAACACCTGGGGCCGTTATGGTGACTGTCGGCAGAGTAAAGGTTAGGAGACCATCACTCAATATGGATTCATTTCCATCAGGATCGATCAGGCTAATTGGATTATTGTTACAGTATACATAAGGACTAATTCCGGGATACTTATCAGCCATAGGGTCAACACTTCTCCAGATTCCAAGTCTTGCGTCATAATACCTGGATCCAAAGTAATCGAGACCCGTCTCGGAGTCTCTTTCCTTCGAAGTAAACTTGTACT
>JAAXKN010000070.1 GCA_025612375.1 Ignavibacteria bacterium | reverse complement strand
AGTACACTGTCTTAAATTAGGCTAAAAAACTGTCCAAAGGATGGGGGGAAGCCCAAGATGCCAATCTTAGGGCTCGGCGTTCTGTACTGATAATTTTTCTATAATCTGCTTTAATTCTTCCGGCATCCCCTGCAGGATCTCTGGAGATACTATACCCATATATAAACCACTCTATAGTAAAATACGCATTACAGCTGATCAGGTTAAAACTTGAGGCCTAAATTTCGAATTGCTAATTTTGAGCACAGTTCAATAAATGGTTATCCAAATCTTCTAAATCTTCATGATGCAAGAGTAGGACATCTAGGGAATTAGCCAGCTGTTTAGCTGATTTTGTATAACCAGCATTTGTAACTACTATTGCGTAATCAGCCTGTACAAAACCTTTAGCCGCATGAACCTCCTGAACTGCTTTATTCCCTACAGGTAGAGAATATCCTTACATTGAATTACAACAGAAACTGAATTCTTTTCCGCATAAATCTCCAGTCCCTGATCCCCGCTTGCTTTAGTAGTCTTTGCATCCCAACCTATTTTTTAAAATTTTTCTGTACAATATTTTTCATAGTCATAAGGCTCCATTTTTATACTGAATGAAGAATTTGAAGCTTCCTTGTTCTCATCCAAATAATAATCTTCAATTTATTTCTCAATAAGGTCATTAACCTCATTTGCATCAATCTTCAAGTTATATTCAACCTTTTCTGTAGGAAGTCCCATTTCTTCAGCTATCTGGCTTACACGTGGGGTTATATATTTTACCAATTCAACGGCAATTACATTATTAAAGAAATAAGACTTTTCTCTTTCCCAAGCACTAGGATCTTCCACTCCGTAATCATAAGTCATTACCAGCGATTTTCTTTTTCTGGCAAGCACTTTAATATGTTGTTCAATTAAAGCATCTATTTGTTTATCCCTTTCTTCATTCATACCATCATGAAACTCATCAACCTTTTTTTCAAATCTAAGGCGTTCCATCAATTTCTCTTTTTCAATTCTTGCATCAATTGATTTTCCAATCATTATCAAAATAATTTGCCAGAGAATAAGTCCCAAAGTTGCAATACCCACGGAGTTAATAAGAATAGCAGAAATGGATACATCTTCCAAAAACACATTTTTTAGAAAATAATAAATGGTAATCCCAGCAATTACAAAATATGCTTTCAGAGAATAGTCGAATTTCTGTTCTTTCGTCATTTTTCCCCTAGTTATTATTATCAGAAATGAATCCGGTATATAATTTAATATTTATTTCCAAATACTGGAAGTGGGTATTCTAAAAAACGATGTCATAAAAATGTAATAAAAGTTTCATATTGTCGGCAAATCAGGGGGTATTTGGGTGAATGAGGGAGATGACATTATGTAAAAAAAAGCTCAAAAACGCAATTTTATTTGATCTTTGAGCTTTAATTTTTCTATGCGGAAAGGGGGAGATTTTCCGCAGCCCTTCAAAATATTTGGAATTTAGGCTGTTTTGGGCATTTTTAGAAAGGTGATGTCC
Source organism: Ignavibacteria bacterium (assembly GCA_025612375.1). Lineage (NCBI taxonomy): Bacteria > Pseudomonadati > Ignavibacteriota > Ignavibacteria > Ignavibacteria bacterium. Next base: position 8,688 of record JAAXKN010000070.1, on the reverse strand, counting down.
TAAAAGTGTCCTGAAATAATTTTAGGAATTTACTTAATATTTACTTATTCCAGGCGACCTAATAATTGATAGATTCTTTTGATTTACTTTTGAATAGAGTTATTTTAGCTATATCAGGTTTCAATATAGGATAATGTCATGATATATTATATCGTAAAGGTATTAATTTCAGCAGCAATTATTGTATTTGTATCAGAAGTGTCGAAAAGAAGCACATTGATAGGAAGCATATTTGCCTCAATGCCCCTTGTCTCGATACTTGCGTTTATCTGGCTTTATTATGAAACAAAAAGCAAAGAACAGGTCTCGGAACTTTCAACCGGTATATTCTGGCTTGTAATTCCATCACTGTCCATGTTTATTCTGCTGCCATACCTTTTGAGAAAGATGGATTTTATCTTTGCTCTTATTATATCAATTGTTGTAATGGTTCTGTTTTATTTCCTGATGATCTATATATTAGAGAAATTTGGCATTAAAATTTAGAAATTAGGTAACTTTAGTGCGCTTAACACCGATTTCCTGTCCATCTTTAATTTCCTTAAAACTATGGTAGAGCCAGATGTCATAGATGATTTTCAGCCCGCCAGCAAAAAAGAATGGTAAGTTAATCAGGGCAGGGCTTGCCAGAAAAATTACTCCAAGCGAAGGTGAGATTGAAGCGCCTATGGAACGAGCTATTGAAGTTATTCCTGAGGCGGCTGATCTCTCATCCTTGTTGACCGCAATTATCGTATATGTCTGACGTGTAGGCACATCCATCTGTGAAATGCTGAACCTTAAAAGAAGCATTGCAATTGCTGAGGGCAGGTTCGGCATAAGCGGCACTAAAAGCAGCAAAACATTAGATGGCAGGTGAGTAAATACCATTGTTTTAATCAGGCCCAGCCTGCCCGCAATTTTGATTGCGTACAAAGATGAAATGCCTGCAATTAAATTTGCCGCAAAAAAAATGCTCCCAATTGATCCTGTGTTTACATTAAACTTTAGATAAAACCAGTATGCGAAAATGCTTTGCAAAATGAAACCGCCTGCAAATGCATCGAGAGCAAATAATGCGCTTAACTTTATAACAATCTTTTTTGAACTGTGGAGCCCGAATCTGCTAATTGTTTTAGCGGTATCTGTTGTTTTTGGCACTTCAACCTGGTTTGTCAGGACACGGAATAAAATTAAAAGCATCAAACCTATCAGCCCATATATGGCCAGTATTATTTTATAGGTAAGGATATTTGTTAAACCTTCTTTTTGAAGGAGTTGTGCCCCCCAGCCGGCGCACAGTGCTCCAATAGCAGTGGAAAAAGAGCCTGCAAGATTATACCATGCAAATACTCCGGGAAGAGCTTTAGTTGGGACCAGCTCTGAGAGGGCAGACTGCTCAATAGATAAAAACGGACCTATTTCCTTGCCGCTTGGACTAATGACTCCAATGGCTGCAGTTAGTACCAGAATAATATAGTTATCAGTTAAGACAAATATAAATCCACCGGCCGCCATGAGAATTGAACCAGCTATCAGCATTTTCCTTCTGCTGAAATTATCTGCATTGGTTGTGATCCAAAATGAGATGACTACATCGCCCAATAGCGTAAGTGTAAGCAAAACTCCGATTTCATATTCCTTCAGGCCGATCGCAGCTAAATATAGGACAAGGATAACAGAGATAAATCCGTATGCAAACAATCTGATCGTCCGTGCGATAAATAAAATGCGGATATTCTTTTTAATCTGCTGCATAAATTGGATTCATTGTGCTAAAATTCATTTAATTTACACTCCTTAACCCTTCAAAGAGAATGCAATTAGCCCCAGGATGGCTGCGGCAAGGATTAATATTGGTTCGGGTATTTTATACCGGAATAAGATCACAGTTGTCCCCAAGGCGACAGCTAAAGTAAAATAATCTGTTATTGCATGTCTTCCCAGTATAACAATTGCACCTGTTATTGCTCCAGTTGCGGCTGCGGTTACTCCTTCAATAAAAGATTTAAGGTGTGAGTTTGTACTGTATCGTTCAATATAGGGGGCAGGCAAAATTACAAACAGGTAAACCGGCAGGAATACCCCAAGGCTTGCGGCGGCGGCTCCCGGAAGGCCTGCTACCAAGTAACCTATAAAGCCGACTGTAATTACTACCGGACCGGGAGTAATCATAGCAACGGCTACAGCATCAAGGAACTGCTTTTCATTTAACCAGTGGTTCTGAAGTACAACACCACCATGCAAAAATGGAACAATTGCCAGTCCACTGCCAAAAACCACAAAGCTTGCCCTAAGGAAATAAAAGAATATTTTATTAAGCTGTGAAAAATAGGAGGTCTAAAAACTGACTGGATAAATAAAACAAAAAAAGGAGAAAAGGATCTGAGAGCCTGAAGTTTGCTTTGACGAGCAGCGTTAAATAGTAAGGCTACAATACCGGATAGAATAAACAGCCAGATAATCTCTTTTTCTGTAATTACAGTTACTACAGCCATAAATAAAAATATCGCTATAAAAAGGTAGTTCTTCTTTATTACCAGTTTTGTAAGCTTATAGGCAGATTTTGCCATTATTCCAATTGCTGCAGCCCCAATTCCGTAAAAGAGTGCCTGCATCCAGAAGAAGCCTCCATAGGCTGCATAGAGAACTCCAAGAAGAACAACCATAATAAAAGAAGGCAGAATGAAAGCTACTCCAACAAGAGTTGCCCCAATTATTCTGCCTTTAATAAAACCGATGTAAATGGCAAGCTGTGCTGCTAATGGGCCCGGTGCAAGCTGGGCAAGCGTAAGTCCTCTTAAGTATTCCTCCTTGGTTATCCATCCCAGCTTTTCCATCAGATCCTGTTCCATATATCCGACTAGAGCTACCGGTCCGCCAAAACCGATAGTTCCAAGCTTAAGAAAATATAGTAGCAGTCCTTTAAGAGAATATTCAATGGGTACCTTCATACACCGGCTTTCATAAATAACTTATCATTTACTGCTTGTGGTCTCAGTCTTTGATTTTGTCTTGAAAATGGCATCTTTCAGGCCTTTTGCCAGGTTTTCAGGAGTGTCGTTACCCCAGAAATGCAGAAAGAAAATCCTTGGATTATCACTCAGCATATGGTTATGCACTGCTGTGACTGCTATGTTATGCTGTACAAGGGCCTTTATTACAGGATTAACCTCTTCACCAATAAGTACAAAGTCTCCTGTTGTAACAGCCTTGTCCTTAACTTTCTGGAAATATAATGATGTAGCCATCCCCATCGATGTCGGGATTTCATCCCCGTTTTCTGTAACCTTGTCTTCCCTTGGTACTGAAATCTGAAGTATGTCACCTGCCATCTGTCCCTTTGTTCCTAAAATTGACTGCACTTTGGACCAGTCAGTTTTACTTTGCACAGTCTGATTTTGCTTTGGCTGTGTAAGGGGAATTTTTGTCTGGCTTATGACGGATTTTATTTTCTGTGCAAGCTCTGTGGGGCTTCCCATGCCGCCCACATGCATATATATAACCTGTGGGGTTTCTTTCAGAACATGGTTATGAAGTGCAGTTATTTCTAAGCCATTCTCAACTGCTTTTTTCATTGCTGGCTCAACTTCTGTCTCGAGCAATACCATGTCACCCATCAGCATAGCGTTGCTGCCCATCTTCTTAAAGGCAATCCAGCCCGTAAGTGCAAGAGCAGGTTCAATTTTCACCCCGGCAACTTTTACATTAAGGTCACTCCTTGGGAAAGTGATTTTGAAAACATCCCCCTGGAGTTTCCCGGTCTTGCCGATTATCTTCTCCACATCTTCCCATCCCTTTGTCTGGGAAAAGCCGTCAGCCGTAAAAAATGTCAGGAATATAACTGACAATGCCAGCCGGAATACATTTATATTTCTCATTATTTTATCCTCCTCTAATTAATCTTTTTTATCCTTTGTCTGCGAAAAGATCCGTAAAGGCAAATATTAAGAAAAAACAAAAACCGCCAAGAAGATGCACACCCTCTGTGTTTGAAAAAACTCCAATCAAGACAAATATGCACCCCGCAATAAACAGAAGAATATTCACTATTTTCAGAATCATTTTGCCACCTCATCAAATGCCTTCAAATTTACCTGTATGTTCCTTGAAGTCTTAAAATAATAATAGAGCCCGTCTAAGAGTAAAAAGCCAATTTCACAAACTTTATTGTCATTGTTAAAATATTTAGATAGTGACCTTACAATAATATCAATTCCCTTTGCCTCAGGACGGTTAAATTTTTTATCCTTAAGATCGATGTCATGAACTATTTCAGAAATATTCAGTAATGCCTTATCCCTTATCTGAAATATTTTCAGCAAAGTTTCAAACGTGCAGTCTTCACCTCTGTGCCCGAATTCAGAGCCGAAAACATCAAAAAGAAGCGCATCTTTTGGAAGTGAATTTTCAGGTGCAAATTCAAACTGTGCAGCTTTATCGATGAACCTTTTAATAAGCCAGGCAGAACATAGCCTGTCTATATGAATATTTTTTCTGGTCGCCCACTTTTTCTTCTGAAAGTCTTTTGGGTTATGCTTAACAAGCAGTTTATCTGCAGAATCAGTTGGAATATTTGATAAAAGACCTTTATTCAAAATAGAAAGTTTATGCTTTACTTCCTGTGCCATTGGTGAATGAAAATAATCTGTCTCAGAAGTTTCTTGGAACTGATATGTTAGCTGTCCAAGTTCTTTCTGCAAATCCTTAAGGAGCTTATCACTTAAACTTGAAGATTTCTTTAGCTGTTCAAATCTCATCTGAAGATTATCCCTTCTTTCCCGCAGCTTTTCATATTCTGCACCAGCTGTTTTAAGGAAAATATTTTTAAGTTCATCATCTTCTTTTCCGTCAGCTGACTGAGAAATGAAGATTGCCCCATGGCCTTTTACGGCTTTAATTTCACTTAAAATCCACTGAAAGCTTTCCATATTCTCCTTGCTGTAGGGGAGAACATATGCTGAATCCCTGTAAAGTATGGCCCCAACCTTTTTCGTGTTCCGCCATATTCTTACCCGGGCACTGGACTTAAGTCCCTGAAGTTCGTGCACCAGAAAAAGCCATTTCATAACGCCTCAGTTGTAATACCTATTACATATAGTAACAATTATTTCCCTAATTACTACAACCGAAAGGAGGGGGTACCTTGTTTTTGCATCAAATGAGTTTTAGGGCATTTGGATTATTGCCTGGAAGCAATTGTTTGTATATATTTTTAACTCCATTTTTAACTCGTATAGATTCTGAAAGTTTTTAAGGCCCCAAAAATTATGAGAGTAATTGTCCTGTTAGCTCTTCTGGCTTCTGTCTGTTATTCACAAAGCCTTAAGGTTTATAATTTATCTGAAAATGAAAATATCAAACTGGACGGAATATTAAATGAGGCGTTCTGGCCTAAAGCTGATTCAATTTCCGGCCTTACTATGGTAGACCCTGTTGAAGGAAGGCAAGCTGAGTTTAACACAGTAGTAAAAGTTGCTTCAGACGGTAAAAATATATACCTGGGAATTCAATGTTTTGACCCTGAACCTGATAAAATAATTTCCATTTCTAAGACCCGTGACGCTTATCTATCGGACGAAGACAGGGTTATTTTTGTCTTTGACACGCATCTTGACCAAAGAACCGGTTATGTCTTCGCCATTAATCCATACGGAACAAGGTATGATGCCCTTGTGCATAACGCCGGTGAAGCCGAGAATTCAAGCTGGGATGGAGCCTGGGATGCAGCAACTCAAAGAACCCCCGTGGGGTGGACAGCAGAAATTGTAATACCCGTCAGGATTTTATCCTATAATCCGGAACTGAAGGAGTGGGGATTTAATTTCGAAAGAAAGATCGAGAGACTGCTTGAACGGGACAGGTGGACCGGGCTTAAGCGGGACTTTCTTTTAGGAAATGTTGTCCATGCCGGGAGATTGACTGAACTGCCTGATTTTAATAATGGCATGGGTGTATCAGCAAAGATTTCAACAATAGAATCCTCAAATAAATTTTATGATAAAAATTATAGTTCAAAATTTGATTTAAGCGCAGACCTTACCCAGAAATTCCATGATATAAACGCACAACTGACCATTAACACAGACTTTGCAGAAACTGAGGTGGATGCAAGACAGACAAATCTGACCCGCTTCCCGCTTTATTTCCCTGAGAAGAGGGGATTCTTTCTTGAAGGAGCGGACTTATTCGATTTCGGTATCGGCTGTGGTGAGGACGTTATCCCGTTTTTCTCACGCAGAATCGGCCTGTATAACGGGCAGAAGATACCCATTCTTTTCGGCGGAAAAGTAAACGGCAAGATAGGCGGAACAAGCTTCGGCGGAATTTTTACAAGGACTAATTCCGTTGGCGGTTTAGTTCCAATGTCGTCACTCGGTGTCTTCAGGATAAAACAAAATGTCCTTGAGGAATCAACTATTGGGCTGATCGGAACCGTAGGTGATCCTGCGGGAAAAAATAATGAATGGGTACTCGGGACTGATCTTTCATATCATACCTCAAAATTCTTAGGCGATAAAAATTTTACCGTCGGCCTCTGGGGATTATATAATAAGAACGGACTTGTCAAAGACAGGACGGCAGCAGGATTTAAGATCGATTATCCTAATGACGTGCTGGATATGGCACTCACGGCCTTAAGAATCGGAGATGGATTCTCTCCGTCTCTTGGGTTTGTTCCGAGGAACGGTATAAATAAATACTCATTTGGTGCTGACTATATGCCGCAGCCTGGAGTGCTGGATATAAGACGCTGGTATTTTGAATCTTCCTTTTCCCTGATCACTGATCTTAAAAATAAATGGCAGTACTATAGCATTTTCTTAGCCCCCATCAACACTCTTTTTGAAAGCGGAGACAGAATTGAATTTAATATAGCGCCTGAAGGTGAATACCTCCCAGAGGATTTTGAAATCAGTAAAGGCGTTATTATTCCTAAGGGGCCATACGACTGGAAGAGATTCAGGCTTGAGGCAGAAACTGCTTCCAAGCGCCTGATAAACGGCATTGCAACCTGGTGGTTCGGTTCATTCTATAATGGCTACATGGATCAGGTAAGCGGTGAGTTGAATCTGAGGCCATCGAACAGCTTAAATATAGGTTTAAGCTTCGAGAAAAATATTGCCAGGCTTCCCGAAGGTGATTTTACACAGGACCTGGTTGGCCTGAAATTCCAGCTGGGCCTTTCTTCCAGTATCGACCTCAGTTCCTTTATCCAGTACGATACCGATTCAAGGCAGATAGGCACAAATACACGCCTTAGGTGGATGTTTAACATGATGGGGGATCTGTTCCTGGTGTACAATCATAACATAAATAAGCTCGACCGTTTGAACTGGCAGTATGATTCAAATCAGCTGATCCTGAAGTTCAGCTATGGATTATGGTTTTAGAAAAGGGTGATAAACCATCTAGTAAAAGCTGTGACTGGAGAAACTATAAGTCAATTTACCTCATCATACAAAAAAGCTCAAAAACGTTTTCAAGTCCGTCTTTGAGCTTTTGTAAGCGGAAAGGGGGAGATTCGAACTCCCGGTACGGTTGCCCGCACAACGGTTTTCGAGACCGCCGCATTCGACCACTCTGCCACCTTTCCCGGTATTGGTCGCTTAAACTTAAAAAATTGAACACCAATTCTAATAAATAATATACACTAAATCAACCCTCCAGACAAGTCAACCGGCAGATTTATTCAAATTGCTCCGTCCCGCTGCTTTATATAAAAGATGTGAAATATTTCTAAATTGAACCGGCTATGAATTTTGTCGCCAGTATTAAGACGGCTCCAATTAAGAATGATGTAACTACAAGCTTTGTGTGGTTCTTCAGCATCTCTCCCAGTACGGCATGGAACGCCAGGAAAATAAATCCGCCGCCGATGTGCGCCATTATCATTCCGAATACAATGGGGGAGATCATGGACTGCAGCAGGTAAATGCCTATTACCGCTCCCAGCACGGTCGTAAGTTCAACAAGTGTTACATATGTAATAATCTTCTTTTTGCTGTATGCCGCTCCCAGCATTAGCGAGGCTAAAGCAAGTCCCTCGGGAAACTTGTGCACAAGTATTGCAAGGAATATAGAGTTGCTCTCGAAGTGCATGTGCTCGCCGCCTGTGGTAAGCGCAATGCCGTCAAAGAGCGAGTGGAACGACAGTGCCGTTACCATCAGAAGCACAATTTCCGAAAACCGCTTTGTTGTCTGCTCGTCAAAGTGGCTTGCACTGCAGGCCGGGCAGACGTGAAAGTAATACTTACTTATAAGATAGAATACTAAATAGCCCGAAGCTAATCCTAAGAGAAGTTCCGGTACAGAAAGCGCCTCATACGCCTCAGGCAGTATGGAAAACGCCGCTGCGCCGAATAAGGCTCCCGCTGAGAGGCTTATTAAAGCGCATAATTTATGATGGTCTATTTTGATTGAGAAAGTGGAAACCGCCCCCACGAGGGCTGAGATGACTACAAAGACAGACCGTAATACCATTCCTGAATATATTTGATCCATTTGTTCCATTTTTTTTAACTAATAAATTTACCAAAAATAACGTGCATTTTAAAATATTTTCGGACTGCTTCTTTTAAATTTCACGAAATATTTATATATTTGGGTCTTTCAACTACGGAAAGATGCAGGAGTGGCTGAACTGGCACGCCTGGAAAGCGTGTGTGCGGGCAACCGTACCGTGGGTTCGAATCCCACTCTTTCCGC
>JAAXKN010000069.1 GCA_025612375.1 Ignavibacteria bacterium | reverse complement strand
AACTTAGGCAAAAATAATATTTGTATTTATTTTCATAAAGAAAAAATTTACAATAAATTTGTAATTGCCGGTTCTAAGGAATTCTTTTTTCAACTTTTAATTTAATTATACATCATGCCAAACTGGATGCGAAATTCTATTGCAATTGTTGTCTCTTTGCTGGTTGTTGCAGCTGTGGGGGCGGTACTTTTTTACAGGCTTCTTAATAAATCGCTGCCTGAATATGAGGGGGATAAACAGCTTGGGGGGCTTTCACACAGCGTTGAAATTTACACCGATCAGTATGCAATTCCCCATATTTATGCTGAGGAAGATGAAGATGCAGCCTATGCGCTTGGTTATCTGCATGCAAGCGAAAGACTTTTTCAGATGGATGTTGAAAGAAGAGCAGGCGAAGGAAGACTTAGCGAGGTCTTCGGCTCAAAGACCCTTCCTTATGACAGGATGTTTAAGACTATAGGCATCGACAGAACAGTAAAAAGGGATATGGGAAGATTAAACCCCCAGTACCTTTCACTTCTTAATGCGTATTCGAACGGGGTTAACGCCTATATTCGGGACGCAAAAGGCAGGTACCCGGTTGAATTTGATGCCCTGGGCTACGATCCATACCCATGGAAGCCGGAGCACAGCCTTATAATAGGCAAACTGATGGCATGGGAACTTAACATAAGCTGGTGGACAGATATTGCCTTCAGTAATCTTGTGCAGAAGCTGGGAGAAGAAAAAGTAAAAGAGATTCTGCCTGACTATCCTGAAAATGCCCCTACTATAATTCCCTCAGGACTTAAAACAGCTCCCGAAGTCACAACTGCTTTTATAGAAACAGACCGCTCCTTCAGAAACTTTGCCGGATTCGGGGGAACACACATAGGATCCAATAACTGGGTCGTCAACAGCCTTAAATCAGCAAGCGGAAAACCGATTATTGCCAATGATCCCCACCTGGCTCTGCAGGCCCCCGGCAAATGGTATGCTGCTGTTATCAGGGGACGGAACTGGAAAGCCGAAGGCGTTACACTGCCCGGTGTGCCGGGAGTTGTAATAGGTAAAAATGAAAACATCTCATGGGTGATGACAAACGTTATGGCCGATGATGCCGATTTCTACATGGAAAAAATCGATTCGACGGGTAAAAAGTATTTCTTTAACAATGCATGGCAGGATCTTAAAAGCTACAGGTATACTATTCATGTCAAGGATTCGGATGATGTTCAGCTTACGGTAAAGGAAACCCACAGGGGCCCGGTTGTTTCGGAAATTCACCCGTATAATACAATGTTCCCTGACCGCAATAGGAAAAAAGCCGTCCTTAGCATGCGCTGGACCGGCAGCGAGTTCTCGGATGAGCTTTATGCCATTATGGCCATAAACATGTCCAAAAACTGGGGGGATTTCCGTCAGGCAGTAAGCCATTACTACGTGCCGGGGCAAAATTTTGTCTATGCAGACAAGACCGGAAATATAGGCTACATATGCGGGGCCAGGCTTCCTATACGCTCATCTGTAAGCCCGACCTTTGTTTGTGATGGCACAACCGATGCTTATGACTGGAAAGGCTATGTGCCGTTTGAACAGATGCCGTCGCTTTTTAACCCTTCTGAAAATTATATCGCCTCGGCAAATAATAAGACGGTAAATAATTTCGGCTATCATATTTCAAACCTGTGGGAGCCGCCTTCAAGAATTGAAAGGATCAATGAGCTTCTGACCGCAAAGCAGAAGCATTCCGTGCAGGACTTTATGCAGTACCAGGCAGATTTTGTCTCTCCATATGCTAGGGAGATGACGCCGTACATAATTTCCGCCTTTAATGAAGTTAAGGTAAAAGACAGGGTGCTCTCAGGAATCCTGAACCTGTTTAAGACCTGGAACTATAGCCTGGAGGAGGGAAGCCAGCTTCCGGCAGTCTTTGAGGTATTCTTCCAGTTCCTCCTCAGGAATACCTTTGAAGACGAGATGGGAAAAAGCCTTTATGACGAATATGTATTTACGGCAAACGTGCCATACCGCAGCATAATGAAAATGCTGAAGGAAAATAAGTCCACATGGTTCGATAATGTAAACACGAAGAACGTTGAATCGCGTGATGACATTATCAGAAGAAGCTTCATCGATGCAATGAGGTACCTCGAAAGCCACTTCAGCTCCTCGGTGCAGGACTGGCAGTGGGGAAGGCTGCATACAGTGACCTTTAAGCACCTTTTCCATGGAAGGTTAGGCGCGCTCGACAGGTTTATTGATATCGGCCCATATGAAGTTGGCGGAAGCGGGACTAGCCTGTTTAATACGGAATACTCCTTCAATGATCCCTATGAAACAATCCTGGGGCCTTCGATGCGTTATATTTTTGACTTCTCAAAGCCGGATGAGTTTTACCTCATTCTTACGACCGGGCAGTCAGGAAATGTACTAAGCAGGCACTACAAGGATATGACGGAAATGTGGCTTAAAGGCAGGTATGTCCGCGTTGCAACAGGCGACAGGGAAGTGCGCACATCAGGCTACAAACTAATGACATTAAGATAAACAGTAGGACTGAAATCCAGCGCTTTCCTCAGGGGAAAAGTGCATAAAAATAAGCAGGAACTTTAAAAAAGAAATGATTAAATTACGCGCGTCAAAAACAGGAAATATATGAAAGTTATTGAGCATCTTGCTATTAGAAAAGGTCCTATAATCAGTTTTGAAATAATACCTCCACAAAGAGGCGGGGATATAAAAGCCCTTCTTTCTGTCATAGACAGTATCGCAAAGTACCACCCGCCCTTTATAGATATAACCAGCCATGCTGCTGAAGTAATTTATGAGGAAACTCCAAACGGTATACAGAGACGGGTAAAAAGAAAAAGGCCCGGTACGCTCGGCATCTGCGCCCTTATTCAGAATAAGTACAACATTGATGCTGTGCCGCACATTATCTGCCAGGGTTTTACACGCGAGGAAACCGAAGACTTTCTAATAGAACTCCATTATCTGGGTATTGACAACGTTCTTGCCATCAGAGGTGATGAGAATACCTTTAAGAAGCCATTGAATTATGGGCGCAGCGCTAATACTTATGCTTATGAACTGGTAAGCCAGATTGTCGGGATGAATCACGGAAGATATCTGGAGGAGGGACTGCTTGATGCTAAGCCGACCAATTTTTGCGTCGGTGTAGGCGGATACCCTGAGAAGCACTTTGAAGCCCCGAATATGAAAATTGACATAAAGCATACAAAGCAGAAGGTTGACGCCGGCGCAGAATACATCGTTTCACAAATGTTTTTTGACAACCAGAAGTACTTTGATTATGTTGATCTTTGCAGGCAGGAGGGAATTGAGGTGCCGATTATTCCCGGCCTGAAGATAATTACTTCCAAGACGCAGCTTACAAATATTCCGCGGAATTTTTATATCGATATTCCGGATGAGCTCTCAGAAGAGATTTTAAGCGCAAAACCTGAACACGTAATGGAAATAGGGGTAAACTGGGCATGCAGGCAGGTCTCAGAACTGTTAAACAGGAATGTGCCGGCTGTGCATTTTTACATAATGCAGAATTCCAAGCCGATACTGTTGCTTTTGGAAAAGTTAAAAATCTGATTTCAAAAGAACCGGCTTATAAGGCATTTAATGAGGGGATAAGGTATGTTAAAAATTGGCGGGAAAATCATAAGGCGTCTTAAATGGGGAGTTGCCGGATGCGGCGATTTTGCGGAAAGAGCATTTATCCCTACTCTTCAGCTTCTGCCAAAGAGCAGGCTGAATTCTCTTTACAGCGGCGATATTAATCGTGCCAGGTTCCTGGCCGAAAAGTTCGGCGTTCAGAACTTTTATAATAATTTCGACGAGTTCTTAAAAAGCGACATAGAGTGTGTGTATATTTCAAGCGCAAACCTCCATCATTACGAGCAGGTAATTAAGGCCGCAAGGGCAGGCAAACACATCCTTTGCGAGAAGCCTCTGGCAGTAAATTCCTTGCAGGCAGAAGAGATGGTGAGGGTATGCGAAGAGATGAACGTGAAGTTCGGTGTCAACTACGTCTACAGGTTTCATCCGCTGGTAATTAAGGCCAGGGAGATAATCGAAAAGGGAATGCTGGGAAAGATCGTATCTGTTTCGGCAAGCTTTAACACCGATTACGCACCGAATGAGAATTTCCGCTTCAATAAGGCTTTAAGCGGCGGAGGGGCCTTGAGGGATATCGGTACCCATATGCTCGATCTTCTTATCTACTTCGGGGGTGAAGTTACCTCCATTAGCGGGGTCACAGATAATATTATTTATAAAAGTGAAGTGGATGATTTTGCCGCTGCAACAGTAAAGTATCAGAAAAGCGGCTACGGCTTTTTTAATGTATCTTTTAATACAAAAAAGGCCTTTAACAGAGTTGAAATTTTGGGTTACAACGGAGCTATAAGCATTGAGCACCTGATCGGCCGCTCCAGCCATCCGTGCAAGCTTACAATTGACCTCAGCGGGGAGGCCAGGAAGGCGTTCAGGAAAAGAGGAAGTAAACTGCTTTTTGCCTTACGCGCGTTCCAAAAGTCGTTTTTAACCGGTAAACCTCTTCTTGTAAGCGGAAGGGATGGGCTGAATAATTTAAGATTGATGGAAGAGCTGGAAGGCAAAAATGACAATACGACAGGAATTGATTGAAGCCTGCCACAAGGTTTATGAAAAAGGTTTTGTTGCCGCCTACGACGGCAACCTTTCGGCCAGGCTCTCAGAAGAAAGGATACTTATTACTCCTTCGGCAAAATGTAAAGGAGAAGTAGAAGAACACGACCTTCTGGAAATTGACCTCGATGGACACCTTCTGGAAGGACATGGAAAGGTATCAACGGAGGTTAAAATCCATCTTTTGGCTTACCGGGAAAGACCTGACGTCAATTCTGTCATACACTGCCATCCGGTCTACTCCACTGCTTTTGCCTCTAGCAGGGGCGAGGGTTTTGGAAAACCGGTTTTTCCAGAAGTCATTCTTTCACTTGGAAAGGTTCCGCTCTGCAAATACGGCACCCCGTCAACTGATGAGCTCCCGGATTCGATCAGGCCGCATATACATTCTTCCTGGGCATTTTTGCTGGAAAACCACGGCGCCGTTACAATCGGCAGAAGCGTTAAAGAAGCATACTTCAAAATGGAGAAGCTGGAGCACGCGGCACAGACATTATATATTGCCAGGACGCTGGGAGGAGAGAAGCCTTTATCGGGCGAAAGCCTTAAAAAGCTTTATGATATTGCCGAAAGAGTCTATGGACTGAAGTTAAATAAATAATTTTTACAAATAAAAGAAACGATTACTATATGAGCGAGAATAAAAACGTTAAGATTGCACTGTTATTAGGCGGAACATCACCCGAAAGAGAGGTTTCAAAACGTTCCGGGAAATCAATTTATAAGGCACTTAAAGATTCAGGTTATAATGTGAAGGCCATTGACCCGGCATACGGCCTTAATCAGCCGGAAGATCCTGAACTGCTTTTTGAAGAAAAAGACTTTGCCGAAATCAGCAACAGGAACTGCATAACAGCCATTAATTCACCACTCTTAGACGGCGTGGACCTGGTTTTTCTTGCCTTGCATGGCAGGTGGGGAGAAGACGGGACAATACAGTCGCTGCTAGAATTAAGAGGGGTAAAATATACAGGCTCCGGAGTACTTGCAAGTTCACTTGCTATGGATAAGAGCATGACGAAAATCATGTTCCAGCACTATGGGGTAATGACACCCAAATGGTTTGTAGTAACCCCTGGCGATTACGACGAGGCGGTTGCAAAGGATAAAGTGAATAAGGTGCTCGGATACCCGTGCGTCTTAAAGCCTAATGAAGGAGGCTCAACCATTGGACTTACAATCTGCAATAACGAAAACGAAATTGATGCTGCCGTAAAGCTGGCACTGAAGTATTCGGAATCGGCTGTTGTGGAAGAATTTATTCCGGGCCGCGAGGTTACTGTTACAGTGCTCGAAAAAATGGCGCTCCCTGTTCTTGAGATTAAGCCGAAGCACGACCTTTATGATTATGAATGCAAGTATACACACGGAATGACTGAGTACATTGTGCCCGCCCAGCTCCCGGAAGAGGTTGCCGGCAGCCTGCAGGAGCAGGCAATTATGGCCTTTAAGGCCGTTGGATGCAAGTCTTACAGCAGGTTCGACTTCAGGCTGACAGAAGATAACAGGATGTACTGCCTTGAAGTAAACACATTGCCCGGAATGACCGATACAAGCCTTGTCCCGAAAATGGCCAAAGCAATGGGCATGAGCTTTAATGAACTCCTTGAAAGAATAATTAGGCTGTCACTATAAATGACGATTTCCAAGATCATAAAGAATAAAAAAATAGTCATTGCAGCTTCAGCTGTTCTGATCCTGACGTTTGCATTTTTCTTCTTTTACAAATTCGGAATCCTGCAGTACTACAGGCTGTTCAGCCAGAAAAAAGAGCTTGTAGGGAAAATTGCAGAGGTGGAAGAAAAAAATAAGCTGTTAAGATCGGAGATTGACTCTCTTAAGACTAGGGATTCAAAGATTGAAAAAGTTGCAAGGGAAAAGTACCACATGGTGCGCAAGGGTGAAAAAGTATACAGGATCGAAGAAAAGTAGATGAAAAAAGAGATTCCTCATATCCCCCTGGCTGAAAGGGTGCGCCCGGAAGACCTGAAGGACTTTCGCGGCCAGGAGGCCCTTTTAGGCAAAGGCAAACCGATCCGCCTCATGATTGAAAATGACACGCTGAGTTCATTTATTCTCTGGGGCCCTCCTGGAACGGGCAAGACTACAATTGCAAAAATTATTGCCGGGCAGACCAAGTCGGAGTTTCACCAGATAAATGCGGTCTCCTCCGGCGTAAAGGATATCAGGGAGATAATATCTCTTTCGGAGCAGAACAAGCTCTTCCATAAAAGAACCATCCTTTTTATCGATGAAATTCACCGCTTCAATAAGTCGCAGCAGGATGCACTTCTGTCGGCTGTGGAATCGGGACTTTTGGTCCTCATCGGGGCTACGACTGAAAACCCGTCATTTGAAGTAATTCCGGCTCTTAGATCACGGGTCAGGATATTTGTTCTGAATGAGCTCTCGAAAGACGACCTCGTGAATATACTCAACTTTGCTATGGAGAAAGATGAATTTCTTTCGGGACTTAATATAGCGGAAGTTGATTCGGATTTTCTGATCTACGTTTCGGGCGGCGACGCCCGGACGATGCTGAATATTTTTGAGGCTGCCCTTATGCAGCAGATAAACCAGGAAACAATCAGAATAACGAAAGAAGTTATTGAAAACGTAGTCCAGAAGAAAAGTGTCCTTTACGACAAGGCCGGCGAGGAGCATTTTAATATCATCTCAGCCTTCATTAAAAGCCTCAGGGGAAGCGATCCCGACGCGGCCCTATACTGGATGGCAAGAATGCTTGAAGGGGGCGAGGATCCGCTCTTTATAGCCCGGAGGATGATCATATTTGCTTCTGAAGATATCGGCAACGCTTCCCCGAACGCGCTCCTTCTGGCTGAGACTGTCTTCAGTGCGGTCTCAAAGATAGGCATGCCTGAATCAAGAATTATTCTTGCGCAGGGGGTTACATATCTTGCCTCTTCCCCGAAGAGCAACGCCTCTTATATGGGAATTGAACAGGCAATTTCAGATGTCAGAACGAAGCCCATGTATCCCGTGCCTCTGCACCTTAGGAATGCACCTACAAAGCTGATGAAGGAACTGGGATACGGCAAAGAATATCAGTATCCGCACAACTTTGAAAATCATTTCGTGGAAAAAGATTATCTGCCCGATGAATTAAAGGGGAAGCAGTACTATTTCCCGACTGAAAACGGCCAGGAAAAGACTCTTAAGGAAAGGCTGAAGGCACTCTGGAAAAGCAGGAAGAAGTATTAGCGCCCTTCCTGTTTCTACAGCCCAAAAAAACTCCGATGTACTTAAACTGCTGCAAACATTTTGCCCGGATACTGCTTTACAAGTCCCTTAAACTCGAGGGACAGGAGATTTACAAGGCAGTCGGAGGTTGAAAGACTGGTCATCGCGGAGATGACGTCAATCTGCTTAGGTTCTTTGTCCAGGCACGCCATAAGCTTTTCTTCAAACATGTTAAGCTCCTCTTCAGTCGCCCTGGGTATGTTTTTCCCGATTACCGGTTTAAGCTTTATTTCAAGCTCCTGAATTACATCATCAATCCTGCATACAAGCTTGGCTCCGCTTCTTTGAATAAGCGCATTTGTGCCCTCGCTTTGCACTTCTCCCAGGTTTCCCGGAACGGCAAAGACCTCTCTGTTCTGCTCCAGTGCAAAAGCCGCCGTCTGCATTGCGCCGCCTGTAATACCCGACTCAATTATTATGGTTCCAAGTGAAAGCCCTGAGATAATTCTGTTACGCCTGGGGAAGTTCTGTGCGTCGGGTTTGGTCCCTGGTTCAAATTCAGTTAAAACTGCTCCGCTGCGGGCAATGTCATGGAAAAGCTGCATGTTCTCGGGGGGATAGATGACATCCAGGCCCGAACCGATAACAGCTATTGTACGTCCGCCTTCCTTTAGGGCAGTGCGGTGGGCAATGGAGTCTATGCCGCGCGCCATACCGCTTACGACTGTTACCCCCTGCGTGCTCAGGTCAGAAGAAAATCTTTCAGTCTGCAGCTTCCCGTAGTTAGAAGGCTTGCGTGTGCCAACTATGGCAACCGCGTAGTTATCGCTTTCAGCAATAGATCCCATGGCATATAAAATAAGAGGCGGGTCGTAGATTTTCTTTAATAGCGCCGGGTAGCTTTTATCCCATATGGTAATAATGCAGGCACCCATATTATTGAGCCTGTCGGTTTGGTTCTTGATTTTCTTCCTGAATTCCTCGCGTATAGAGGTAGCTTTTCTTATTCTCTGAGCCAGTAGCTGGCTTATTTGGTCTGTCTTTATGAGTTCATTATGGCTGGCCGAAAGGATGCTATCCAGGGATTTGAATTGGGCAAGAAGGTTTCTGATCTTGCCCGGTCCTATACCCTCAACGCTGAGGAGAAGTCTGAGTGAGACAAATTGCTCAAAATTAAGCTTTGTCACGGTTTAAGACCGGTTTAATTATAATTATTTTGCTACGTCAACGTCATCAACAATTGCAATAATGATCGTATTAACCGGAGCCTTTTGATGTCCTAAGATCTGCTGGACCGCGTCTCCCTCCTGTGCTACCAGAACGGTGTCACCGATGCCGGAATCTATAAGGTCAAGGGCAATAACGTCTTTACTGCCGATGAAATTTCCATCCAGATCTACTTTTTGAACCAGAAGAAGCTTATGTCCTGAGAGATACTTGTTCTTCTGTGTTGAGATTACGTTTCCCTTAACTTTGCCCAGGAACATTGTCTGCCTTTTTACTTGTCTGTTTTTTCCTGAAAAAAATTGCAGCAGGCAGTACAACCAGATATCCAATTACAAGAAGAATGGGTGAAACTACGAGTGAAACCGGGTTATCCCATTTGCCCAGGGACATTACGAAAAAGCCCGCAATAAGAATCACCGCGCCCAGTATGAGCAGATAATAATTTTCTTTTACCCAGTAGGTGCTAAAAGGGGATGAATAAGTTTTTTTTACGGGTCTTGTAGTTTTCTTAACAGTTGTTTTAGACATATAAATGTGTTCCAAAAAAAGATTAAAAAAAGCCCAGTGTTGGGGGGACACTGGGCCGACTCGTTATTTCAAAGTTCTGGGGAGAGAACTTTGATGAGTCATGAATTCAAAAACTTTATTTATGAATCTGATAAACAATCTTTCTGATTGTATCAAATTGCAAATATGGATATTCCTCTCTGAGAGCATCAATAGCATCGCTGGCGCTGAGTTTAGTGGCCCTTAATTCCTTAAACTTATTACGTATCTGGTAATCTCTGACAGATTTTTCGTCAATCAAACCTTTCGAATTCAGAAGCTCGTAAATCTCATCGCTGATCAAGTCGGATAATGGATTATCAATTTTAGATTTAATTGTTTTCATCATACCCATCCTTTTCTAGTTATTAAAATAAAATCTTATCTTACTTCACCGTAACAAACCTATGCTATAAATCCTCCCGACATTACAAAAACAAAAAAATCTTAGAAAGGATTCAATTCCAGAGCAAAATATCTTTAAATCTTAATAATAAAATACAATAAAAAACGATTTATTGTCAATAGTCACAAGGCCGATTGTAAAATAACAAAAAATAAACTTAAAAGCAGAATTAATAAGCCGTCAAGGATGGGACAAATTTTTCCCTAGCAAAATAAAAGTTTTAGCTCCATATTAAACGAAGCACAGAGACGAAAAGTCTCCAAAGCCAATAAAGCCTGGAAAATAATCCTGCAGTTAAACAATGCAGTTTAAGTTAAGTTCCCGGCTTTTTCGTTCTGGTGAAAATAGAGATTCGCTCAATGTTTACGGGTATTTCCCTGGAATTAAGCAGGATATAAGTCAGGGGCGGATCTTAAAGGGAATTATATTCTTTTGGAATTAAATAATAAAAATCTGAAGAAAGTTCTTGACAAACGGCAATTAGTTTGTTAGATTTGAAACCTCTTTTCGAAAGCAATTGCTAAAGCAAAAGACTTGAGAAAAGGCAGTTCTAAAGATAATGAAGAAGAGAGAACCAAAAGAGTTCATCTTG
>JAAXKN010000068.1 GCA_025612375.1 Ignavibacteria bacterium | reverse complement strand
TTTATGCGCAGGCTTTTTGCTAAATTAAGAAGCTCTATGCAACAGCCTGCGCGGCGGACGATTTATTTGTAGCCCGGGGTGACAAATTCGCAGCGCGAATGCCGGAACCCCGGGGACTGTAGCTCCCCATAAGCCTGTTGCACGTGCTGGCGGATATTATCTCTATCGGCCTGTCTTTGTCCTCAACTACCTGCAGAGCCTCAGTCATACCAAGAAGCACGGGATTATTGGCCCAGAGACCCCCGTCCACATAGTATTCATCCTCTTCATGGAACTCAACCTTATTTACAGGGAACAGAATGGGTGCTGTGCAGCTCGAAAGAACCGCTTCATAGGCTTTATACTCGCCGTCATCAAGCGCTTTAGGGTTATGCGGCGTCCTGAAAATTCTGTGAATGAATTTATGCGCCTCCACTGCTGCAATGCAGAGCGCTATTCCTCGCTCTCTGTAAATGTCTTCCAGCGTCCTGTCCTGAAAGACAAACTTTAACGCCTTAAGCAATTCCTCCCGGTCGCCGGAATTTACAAATGCATGCTTTGCCGCCCAGAGGTAAAACTCCGGCTTCTGCGGCTCCGGCATGGGACTGGGGAATATCTTAAGTCCTTCTTTTATATAAATATCCTTAAGCGCATCTATCGGCACTCCGGCAGCCAGCCCGCAGGCAAGAATAGATCCCGTGCTCGTCCCGCATATGAGATCAAACCCCTTGCCGAAATCTGGGAAAGGCTGCGGGTGATCTTTATTAAAAAGCTCCGTCAGCTTCGTCAACAGTGTCGCCGTATAAAGCCCCCTCATCCCGCCGCCATCCAGCGTCAGCACACGAAAAGGTTTTTCCCCGATCATCTTATCTCCCGGTTTTAATAATAATCTAAAGGGGACAGAATCAGAAGCAATGAACAAAATTAATTATGAATTTTGAGTTATGAATTATGAATGGAAGAAATGCCTTTTAATTCATAATTCAAAATTCAACATTTTTCAAAAATTGTTTATTTTTGGCATAATATTTATAAACTGATTGTCATTATGAAACTAAATTTAATCCTTTTAATCACAATGCTGTTTGCCGGAATAATCTCCGCTCAGCCGGCCTTCAGGGGCGATTCTCTAATCAGTATTACAAACCTTAAAACTCATCTTGAAAGGCTTGCCGGCGACAGCCTCAGAGGGCGCGCTACGGCATCTAATGACGAAAAAAGAGCTGCCCTCTATATCGCTGAACAGATGAAATCCCTCGGCGCTGAACCTTTACTCGGCAATTCTTTCATCCAGACCTTTCAGCTCGAAGCCTTCACTATGAGTCCCGAAAGCCGCCTGTCGTTTCTTTCCGGAGGTAAGGAAATTGAGGGACTTAAAATCTACGACAATTACTTTTTCCTTAAGGGTTACGTGAAAGGAAAGATTGATACAACGCTTGATCTGGTTTATGCCGGCTACGGTATCCGTGAAGAGGGGATTGACGACTATAAGGACCTTGAGGTTAAGGGCAAAATTGTCCTGGTGAAAGGCGGTATGCCTTCTGATATCAAAGCCCGTAATACACTCGTTTCAAAAGGAATTACCCCCGATATGGCCTTTAAGATCAGAGCCGCACAAAGACTTGGCGCCCTCGGAATTGTCATCGTTACAGACAGCGCCAATACAGCCGACTGGGACCGCATGATGCTCCGCGGCATTAGGCCACAGCACCGCTTCCCGGGAACTGCCCCAAAAGGCTCTTTCTTGGCCGCTTTAATCAGACCGGAAGCTTTTAGTAAATTTGTTGAACCCTCTTTATCACACCTTAAAGTGAACGTTAATTCATCATTAAAAACTGAAATTGTAAATTCATACAATGCCGTTGGTCTCCTTAAAGGAACTGACCCTGCATTAAAAGATGAATTCGTTGTCGTTGGAGCACACCACGACCACCTTGGCGTAATAGACGGAAAGATCTATAATGGCGCCGACGATAACCTCTCAGGCGTTACTTCAGTCCTCGAAATTGGAAGAATACTAAAAAAGCTCCATGAAAATAAAAGATCCGTCATTCTTATTTCACACGGCTCCGAAGAAGCCCTCATGCTTGGATCTGAATACTTCACAAATCATTTTGACAGAATAAATAACATCTCTGCAATGGTTAATATAGATATGGTAGGACGCGAAAACAGGGATACCATCTACCCCATAGGATCTGCCAGACTGGGAAATGAAATGAGGAAAATTTTGGAAGAAACAAACAATGAAACAGTAAAATTTGCATTAAATTACAAATTCGATGATCCTCACGACCCCGATAGAATGTATTACAGAAGTGACCATTACAGCTACGCACAAAAGGGAATTCCTGTAGTCTTCTTCTATGATTATATGTTAAAAGACTACCACAAGGCTACAGATGACATTGAAAGAATAGATTACCAGAAAGTGGCCAAAATTGTGGAACTGTCTTATAAAATGATCCTTAAAATCGCCAATATGCCCCACAAGGTCATACCCCAATCCCGGCTGTAGCGTTTCAGACGAGGTACTAAACCTGGGAAATACGGAGAACCTGAGTATAAAGACAAACGCTAACCCTCGCTCAGGTTGAAGTCCGATAAAAAACAGACGCTGTGGATACTCTTTTATCCATGCTCGCCAGAGTTAAGAAAGAAAACCGCATTGAAACAATAAATTCCAGCCGGAAAAAGAAAATATTATGATTCTGCTGCCCCGGACTAAATTAAAATTACTATAATCCGATAATGAATCACCGATCCGGGAATTTCATTATTAACTAACAATAAGTCTGAATGAGACAGGGAAATCTATGTCAATAAAAAAGATGTTCATAATTATTTATTCTATTACCGGGCTCGCCATTGTAGGCCTTGGTGTGTCAACTCTGCTCATGCTCCGTGCACAAAAAGAGCTTAATGAAAGTCAGGAAGTTAGATATAAATCTTATCAGCTGGCACTCGAGCTTAGGCAAAATTCAGAGGACCTTACCAGGCTGGCCAGAACTTATGTTGTAACGGGTGATGATAAATATGAAAAACAGTACTGGGAACTGGTGGATATATCTGGTGGAAAAAAACCACGCAAGGACGGCCGTACGGCATCTTTTTCACAGCTGATGAAAGAACTTAATTTTTCGGATGATGAGTTTGCAAAAATTAAAGAATCAGAAGATAAATCCAATGAGCTGGTCACAACTGAACAAAAAGCAATGAATGCCGTTAAAGGCTTGTTCCAGGACGCTAACGGTAATTATACCGTTAAAGGCGCTCCCGATATGGAACTTGCCCGGCGCCTCGTTCACGACGAGAACTACAACCGCCAGAGAGCTATAATACTTCAGCCGATAGACGACTTCTTTAAAATGCTCGATAACCGCACAAAGAAAGTTGTGGACGGCCATGTTGACGATAGCTATTTTTACTTCTATCTTATCTGTACAATCGTTGCATCACTGATCATAATTCAGATTATTAACTTCTTCTTAATTCACAGAAAAGTGAATAAACCAATCGATGCCCTCAGGAGTGCTATAGGCAAAATCGCTGTGGGGGATATGTCAGCTGTGGTGGATTATAAGAGCAATGACGAGATCGGTCAGCTTTCTGCAGGCTTTAATAACATGATTAGAAAAATTAAGGACGAAATGTCCATGGCCCAAAGCTTTCAGCAGGGTCTCAGTGCAGCTATGTTTATTACCGACAGGGATACCAATATCCTCTCAATAAACCAGTCTGCACTAAATATGATGAAGTATAATAAAAAGCCTGAAGAGGTGATCGGCATACAAAAAGTGAAAGATATTTTCCTGCAGGATTCGGTCTCTACCAGGTCATTCCAGGGGAATTTTGCCAATGGCACCTTTACTCTGAAAGATCATACAGGCGCCGCATTCCCCGCATTAATTCAGTCGGGACCCGTATATAACAGCAAAAAAGAAATGGTTGCCTGCTTCGTTACCTTTATTGACCTGCGCGACATCGAATCAAAGCAGAAGGCCTACCTGAATGAGCAGATAGCACCAATTGCAGATGTAATAGGCTTAGTTTCCCAGGGCGACTTTACAAAGAATCTCCAGCTCGATGAGAAAAGCGACCTCTTTAAGCTAGGCCAGAATATAAACAAGATGATTGCGGATCTGCATAACACCCTTTCCATGGTAAGTGAAGCTGTACAGGCTACAGCCTCAGCTGCAAACGAAATATCTTCCTCATCTGAACAGATGGCAGCAGGCGCTCAGGAGCAGAGCCAGCAGGCAACTGAAGTAGCCGGTGCTATTGAAGAAATGACTAAAACTGTCTATGAAACAGCTAAGAATGCAAATGAAGCTGCCGATGTATCCAGAGGCTCAAGTTCTGCTGCTGAAAAAGGAGCTAAGAAGATAAACGATACAAAGAAGGGAATTGAGAAGATTGTTTCTTCAGCAGAGGAAACCTCAAGAATTGTAGCTTCACTTTCACAAAGAAGTGAACAGATTGGTGAAATAACTCAGGTAATTGATGACATTGCAGACCAGACAAACCTTTTAGCCCTTAATGCCGCAATTGAGGCTGCCCGTGCCGGTGAGCAGGGACGGGGCTTTGCCGTTGTGGCAGACGAAGTAAGAAAACTAGCCGAACGTACAACCAAAGCAACAAAGGAAATAGCCGAGACAATTAAGGCTATTCAGAAAGAAGCAAAAGAGGCTGATTCATCCATGGGAGAAGCCAGGAGTGCCGTGGAAGCAGGAATGAGTCTGACCGAAGAGGTTGCAGAGGTCTTAAGTGAAATCCTCAAGGGAGCACAGAAAACAACTGACGTGGTCCTGCAGGTTGCTGCGGCTTCAGAGGAGCAGTCCAGCGCTGCAGAGCAGATATCCAAGAATATTGAAGGCATTTCCAGCGTAACTCAGCAAAGTGCTGCCGGAACAGAACAGATAGCCCGTGCTGCCGAGGACTTAAACCGCCTTACAGTCAACCTCCAGGAACTGATCAGCGGATTCAGATTAAAAGAGACTGAAATCAGGTATGCCCGTGAAAAAGAACTTTCCCAAAGGAAAAGCCCTCACCTCATGAGATAAATAATGAAGACAGGAATAAATTTCCTGTTACCGAAAATTTATTATATTTGCAGGTCGGGATTCTTTCCTGACCTATCTTTTGCGTTTTTGACGTCGGACCTCGGACGTCGGACCTATTTTGCAAATTTATTAACGGAGATAAGCAATGGAAAAGACAGACAGTTCAGAATTGTTACAATTAGTCAGCTTTACAATCGGACGTGAAGAGTTCGGAGTGGACATACTGAAAGTTCAGGAAATTATAAGGATGATAGAAATTACTTCTATCCCTAACTCCCCATCCTTCGTCGAAGGAGTAATAAACCTGAGGGGCAGGGTAATCCCTGTCATAAGCCTGAGGAAAAGACTTGGCCTCGACAGGCTGGAACACGACCGCAATACTAGGATTGTTGTAGTTGACCTTTCTGGACGTACAATTGGCTTCATAGTAGACAGCGTAAGCGAGGTCTTAAGAATACCAAAAAACACCACGGAAGCTCCTCCAAGCCTCGTTGCCGGCATCAACTCCGAGTATATCACTTCCATAGCCAAGCTGGAAGACAGGCTTTTAATCCTCCTCGACCTCGATAAGGTCCTTGTGGAAGAAGAAAAACAATTGCTCTCGGGAGTCTGATTTTATTATAACTAACCCCGGCTCTCAACAGAAAGCCGGGGCTGAATTTATTTTAATTCGTACCTTACCAGCTTATTACCATGCTGTGACCATGTAACTACTGTTGCAGTCATTCCAATACCTTTTTCGAAAGTTGTCCTCCACGATGGAAGGTCTGTCGGAGAACCAGGCCAGGGTTCACGGTAATAATTGAAAGTAACCAGCGAATCAGTTTTATTTGCCAGACGGCCTGCCAGGTTTCCGTTGCTGTACGGTATTACAATGAACTTTTCCGAACCGGAAGAGAAACATCCTCTGAACTGAATATATGAATCTCCTGAAGGCTGGGGATCTTCTATGCAAAACAGACTGTCAGACTTAACAGAGTAATAATTTGTATCAATAAAGGAAACATCTCCCTTGTAGTCATAATCAGTCTCTTCAACTAAATAAAAAGTCTTGTCCCCGAATGTTTTTGATCCCTTTACTTCCCAAACCATGCTGATGTTCGGCAAAACATAGGCTGAATCATCGGCAAAATTAGAACTGTAAAACCATTTGTTCCCGGTCTTTAACGGGAAGAAAGAATTATCTTTGCTTACTGTGGATGGAGCATTTGGCTCCTGACTTGAATGGCATCCTGCAATTGAAAACAATAAAAGCAGAATAAAAACTATAAATGCAATGTGCCTTTTCATTTACTGTCCTTGAATAATTAGAAAATAAATCAGCAATGACAAACGAAAACCCCACGAACTTCTAGCCTTACCGGAATCTCTCCGCCCATGCCTCAGAATTTCACACCGACCAGAAAATCAAAAGAATAAGATTTGATTGTAAAGTAATCATCCTTGAATGCATTGGTCAGATCATGATTGTAACGAAATTCCGCTGTAAGGATAAAAGGCAGTTGCATGTTGATTTCGGTTCCTATAGCAGCTGAATAACCCAGAACAAACTTGTTATACATATCCCGGTTCTGATCAGACTGCTCATTGCCGCCAACAAGGTAATTAAGAACAGGTCCTGCAAAAACGTAGGGCGTTAAACTGCTGAATTCATATCTTCCTTTTGCCAGGGCTGATAACGAGATGTAATCATATCTTAGGTCAAGTGTTCCTATTTCTTCATATCCCAGAGCATTATTAGCTTTCCTTATTACGGTAATATCCTTGTCTTTTGTTCCGTTCTGCATATAAGCAGCCTCGCCCATAAAACTAAGGTTTTGAGAGGTTATGTATTCTCCAAACAATCCAAACCTGAATCCCGGTTTGCTGTCAAATCTTCCCGACCTGGCGGCTGAAATGTTATTGTAGTTCTGATTTGCAGATGAGATCCCCAGGTTGGCTCCGAATTTCAGGGGTGTCTGGCAATAGGAATAAATTAATGTAAAATGAAAAATTAAAAGCAGGCCTAAAACAAAAGTTTTCATTACAACCTCCTGTAAAATTCTTCCAGAGACGGAATAATGGATTATTTGCAAGATGAAAATAGTCCCATCATCAGAACTTTTAACGGAAAGTTAAATTATTTTTATCTGATAGGCAATTGATAATTGAATAACTGCATAGACTACTACACGTCAAATCCCCGCGGCGGAAACGCCGAAGGTTACTCCTCCTCAAATATGACTGTGAACGCCGTCCCTTTCCCTTTTTCACTCCTTACGTGTATCTCAAGATTGTTTAGCTCGCAGTACTTTTTCACCAGAGCAAGACCCAAACCATTGCCTTCAAAACGGCGAGTGTAGCCTGTGTCTTCCTGTACAAAAGGCTCAAACAGCTTGTCCATAAACTCTTCAGACATCCCGATCCCGGTGTCAGATATCTCAACATAAACCAGTCCGCTATTCTCCCATAAACTTACTGCTATTTCTCCTTTGGGCGTGTACTTGATGGCGTTATCAATAAGATTAATAAATATCTGCCCTACAGTATAGCTGTCAGCCTTTACCTTCGGTATGGAATTGCCTCTGTTAAGCCTTATGCGCAGCCCCCTGGAATCGGCCGCCGAAGAGAATTCATGCAGAATATGCTTCAGCACATCCTTTTCCAGATCCAGCTCCTCGTAAAGACATTCATACCGCCCGGCCTGTACATCCGACATGTTGAGTATAAGGTCTATCGTCCTGATTAACCTTCTGCCACTGTTGTCTATGGCATTAAAGCTGTACTCCGTCAGCTCACTAATAGATTCCTGCATCTCTTCCTTCAAAAGCGATACATAGCTGAGTATTACATTTATCGGCGTTCTGATCTCATGCGAAATCTGCGCCAGAAATTCGCTCTTCAGGCGGTCGGCTTCCTGCGCCTTTTCCTTCGCCTTAATAAGCTCCTCTTCAGCTTCCTTGAGATTCGTAATATCAGAGGCTATGCCTACAATTCCTTTTATGTTTCCCTGTTCATCCTTAAAAGGAATCTTGTCAACCTTAATCCATCTCTGGCCCTCACGGGTTGTCATCTGCTCCACGACATCCCTGACGGGTCTCTGCGTCTCAATTACTATTTTATCGGAATCGTAATAACCCTCTCCCTCGCCGGGGAATACTTCGGACAGCGGCCTGTTGACAAGGTCCTCCTTTGGACAGGTGAACCACTTATCAGCCGTGTCGTTCACCCATATAAACTCGTTTTTAAGATTTTTGAAAAATATTAAAGCCGGCACGGAATTGAATATTTCCAGCTGTTCCTCCTGCTGCTGCCTGAGCTTATATTCGGCATTTCTTATATCCGTAAGATCAGCTGCCACCGTCAGCACCAGGCTCTTCCCGTCAGGCAGGTTTCCCAGATCTGCTCTGTCGAAACTCCATATCCTTGAAGTGCCGTATTTTGTATTTATTACATAATCGATATCTTTTATGCTTACTTTCTTAGTGTAGTAACTGCTTATTACCTGCACCATCGCGTCTTTATTGCTGCTGCCGTATGCTTTTTCCGCCCAGTCGCTTATTGTAGGGATTTCTTCGTGAGCATAGCCGCTGATCTTGGTCCAGGCCTCATTGAGATGTATTATCTTGCCGTCAGATGAGTGAATAGCCATAGGGAAGGGGGCCCTGTTCAGAGCTACCCTGAAACGCTCTTCGCTTTCCTGCAGTGCCGACTGCACTTTTCTGTACTCTGCCAGTATGCCTGCATTCTCAAGGGCAATAGCTGCTATGGTAGAAAGCGACTCCAGGAGCTTTTTGTCTTCGTCGTTAAATCCCTCGGGCTTATTATGAATCTCAAAGCATCCGGCCAGTCTGCCGTCTTTATCCAGGATTGGCACATCCAGAAGGGAAGTAAACTTTAATTCCTTTTGTATTTCAGGAATGACGTATGGATCATTTGCAGCATCATTTGTAAGATAAGCCTGGTGTGTAGCCATAACGTGGCCCGGTACACCGTAGCCTTCGGCAAATGTAAAATTTACAGGGAATATATTGCCTTTATCGTTGTACTCTGTGAAAGTCATCATGCCGTTCTGTATAAAACCGGTTCCCCCGCCTGTGGCTCCCGTGAGGTCAAAAGCGTAAAAAACCAGTTTGCGCATAATCTCAGAGACTTCCAGTACGGAATTAATGTCGCGTGAGGCATGGTTTAAGACCTTAAGCTGGACGTTCTTCCTCTGGACTTCCTTCTCAGCCATGATCTTGCTTTCAACATAACTGTTTATCCTTTTCATATAAAAACTGATCAGTCCGAATATTAAAAGACTGGTCAGCAGGATAAACATAATCCCCTTATAAATGCTGATTGTAACCGACTCCTCAAGATTGGAAACAAATTTGCCCAGAATCCAATCTGACGTGAGTATCCATAGCCCGCCCAGAAAAGCATATACAAGAGCGACTTTGAAAGCTACATTTTTATTATTCAGGTACTTTTGATATCTGTCAAACAGCATTAGCTAACTTAAATATTGAATTGAATAAAGATAGTAACTAATAATTAAAAAGCAACAATATTTCCGAATAACCTGCGGGCGGAATTCATCAATAAACGCAGTAATCACAGGTGTAAGAACGACTTCAGCAATTAAATTGGAAGAAAATACCTTGCAAGCTAAGGAAATAAGTTGATAAAAGCACCTTAAAAGGTAAAAAAATGCACAAAAACCGGGAATTTTTTCTTTTTTAATAAAAATTTTCCGAAAACGCTCCTCGTCACCATATATATATAATGTAATAAAAGATTGCGTGATGTTAAGATGCATTTCTGACACATTACGGCCTGCAAAGTAACCACGCAGTTCCTTTTGTTGCTGATCTATAATATGGCCGGTTTTCAATGGAAAACCGGCCTTCTTTTTATCAAAAAATTGTATTTACAGTAGAACGTCGAACCTGCTCATTCTCCCGGACGTCGGACCTTCTTTTCCTCATTCCGTCGGGCGTCGGACCTCGGACGTTGGACTTTTATTCTCCTCCACCATCGGCGTCTCAACCCTCGTGTCCGTTACCCTTACCGTCAGAACCGGTATCTCAAGCGCGTGCCTTACTCCCGTAATCGTCTGCCCGAAAATTATGTCGCTTAAACCCGTATGCCCGTGAGAACCCATAACCAGCATGTCCAGCTTTAATTCCCGCGCCGCCGTTATTAAAACCTGCACCGGATTGCCTACCCTCAGGCATATCTCCACCGGAAGATCCGGCCTCTCAATCTCACGAACCAGCTCCTCCATGTAGGCCTCGTCCTG
This sequence comes from Ignavibacteria bacterium, assembly GCA_025612375.1. NCBI lineage: Bacteria > Pseudomonadati > Ignavibacteriota > Ignavibacteria > Ignavibacteria bacterium. The sequence continues at coordinate 1,629 of JAAXKN010000068.1, read as the reverse complement.
GCGGGAATGCCTGCTGTCACTTTCATCACCGTATACATACGTTCCCGGCGACTCAATTACGTGTATGAGCGTAATGATAGAGTGATCGGGCCTGGCAAGCGAAAGGGCCATGGAAATTACGTCATTGTCACCAGGCCCGTTTTCCAATGCAGCACCAATATGCCTGATCGGCCTGTGCGTCAAACCTTGCGCTACTGTTTGCCCGCGCGTTACAATTCCGCTTTCCCATACTCTCCGCTTTCCGAATATTGGGGCAAATAATATATACAGCAGAACCGCAGCCAGAAAAACTGCCCCGGCAAGAACTAAAACATAATAGGGAAGTGCCAGGTCTTTGGAAAACTCTCCCATGGCATCTATTACAAGCTTCATATTCAATACAACAATTGCACCTGCAACAATCCACGCGGCTACCTTCACCCACAGCTTGTTGGTGAAACTCCCCATCTTCCCCGTATCAGAAGTAAAATGAATGAGCGGAATAACCGCAAAGGGAAGCTGAAGGCTTAATACCACCTGCGAAAATATTAAAAGCTGGTAGACTCCCTGGCTTCCGGAAATGGCAATGACAATAACAGCCGGAAGAAGTGCAATTCCCCTGGTCAGAACCCTTCTTAACCACGGCCTCATTTTGAAATTCAGGAACCCTTCCATAACTATCTGTCCCGAAATCGTTCCCGTCAGCGTGGAACTCTGCCCCGCAGCTAAAAGCGCAATGGCAAATAACGCAGGCGCCAGAGCCGTGCCAAGTATCGGCTGCAGAAGATTATGCGCCTGCTGGATTTCAGTTACTTCAATACCCCTGCTGAAAAACGTTGCGGCACTGAGTACCAGAATTGCCGCATTTACAAAAAATGCCGCGTTAAGCGCAACGGCTGAATCCAGAAGATTGAACTTGCACGCCTCGGCTTTCCCGGTGTATGTCTGCGGTATTGCCCTCGACTGCACGAGCGATGAATGAAGATATAAGTTGTGAGGCATTACCGTGGCCCCGATTATTCCTATTGCAACGTATAAGGCTCCATCGGGAAGACGGGGAACAAATCCTGTAACCACACCGCCCCAGTCGGGACTCGTAAAGAACAGTTCCAGTAAAAAACATAATGCAATCGTACTGATCAGCATTACAATAAAGGCTTCCATCTTCCTTACACCAAGCCTTTGAATTGCAAGCAGAAGGAATGTATCAAAAGCAGTTACGGCGCATCCCCACAAAAGAGGGATCCCGAAGAGCATATTCAGCCCCAGCACCGTCCCGATTACCTCGGCCAGGTCCGTTGCTGCAATTGCAATTTCTGCCAGGAACCATAGCACATATCCTACCGGTTTAGGATACTCCCTGCGGCAGCCCTGAGCCAGGTCGTAGCCTGTCACAATGCCAAGCCTCGCCGAGAGTGTCTGCAGAAGCACAGCCATAAGGTTTGACATCAGAAGGACCCATATCAAAGCGTAGCCGAACCGGGCCCCGCCTTCCAAATCCGTGGCCCAGTTACCCGGATCCATATATCCAACGCTGACCAGATATGCGGGACCCACAAACGCCAGCAGTCGCCTCCACCATCCCCGCTTCCTGACCTCAACTTTTTCAATAGTCGATATTTTCGGCACTTCAACTTTTTCCATATCTCT
>JAAXKN010000067.1 GCA_025612375.1 Ignavibacteria bacterium | reverse complement strand
TAGAGCTGAATGAAGAGATGAGCTCGGTAATGAAAAAGTTCGATGAAACGGGAGCATGGAACCTGCCAGTGGTAAACAACAGGAAATACGTGGGGTTCGTTTCAAAATCAAGCATATTTACCAAATACCGCGACAGCATAATTAAAAGCGCCGTGGAAAGATAGCACTCCCCCTTACTGCACATTTAAATGAGTACATTATGCCGTGAGCTTGAAATAGAAATCAGGGGCAGACCGGCCATAATCAGCGCACTATAGAAGAAGGTTAAGAGATATACATATTCCCGCATTATTAACATCCGGTTAATTCCCGTTAAGGGAAGCACATATAAAATCCAAATTATCGCTCACTTATTATTAGACCCGCAATGTATTTATTTGGCATCCGGAGCCTTCACTTAAAAATCTTCCGAAGCTCATGGCAGAACTCTTGTTTTTGGCCTTCAATTTAATTATGAATTAATAACGGATACCTGAAATTTGATCATTGTAACGGGAGGCAGAAATGCACGAGACGAGGGACAGCATAAAAGATATTTGGGGAGAAAGGACTCCTTATTACGGTTCCTGGCCGGAGAGGGTTGACGAGCGGACGCTGGAAGAGCCGGAAAGGTGGGTTCAGTCGGCCTGCGTATTGTGCTCAAACGACTGCGGCATGGATATAGGCGTAAAGGATGGGAAAATTGTAGGCGTCAGGGGCCGCGCAGTGGACAGGGTTAACCACGGGCGCCTAGGGCCCAAAGGCCTGCACGCCTGGGAGGCTAATAACAGTCCGGACCGCCTGAAGTATCCGATGATAAAAAGAAACGGGAAGCTTGAACAGGCCTCGTGGGATGAGGCGATGGAGCTTATAGTCAGGCGTTCACGTGAAATAATTGAAAAGCATACGTCAAATGCAATCGGGTTTTACACCACGGGACAGCTCTTTATTGAGGAATACTACACTTTAGGGGTTATCGGAAAAGCCGGCTTAGGCACACCGCATATGGACGGCAACACTAGGCTCTGCACGGCAACGGCCGCGGCATCTTTAATGGAATCCTTCGGGAGCGACGGGCAGCCGGGATCCTATTCGGACCTGGATACGACAGAACTTGTTATGCTTGCCGGGCATAACATGTCGAACACGCAGACCGTATTATGGACCAGAATACTGGACCGCCTCTCTGGTCCCAGGCCGCCCGTAATTATTGTAATTGATCCAAGGAAGACGTGGACGGCAGCCAAAGCCGATGTGCACCTGGCGCCAAAGGCGGGGACAAATGTAGCCGTTCTGAACGGACTGCAGAATCTTTTAATTGAAATGGGCAAAATCGACCCTGAATTCATCACTCAGCACACGACGGGTTTTGAGGTACTAAAGGAGACCGTCAAAAGCTACACGCCTGAGAACGTGGAAAAGCTGACGGGGATACCTGAAGGTGACCTTAGGCGTGCAGCACAGCTGATCGGTGAGGCAAAGTCGATGGTCTCCACATGCCTTCAGGGGGTCTATCAGTCCAATCAGGCTACAGCTGCCGCATGCCAGGTTAATAACATTCATCTTTTAAGGGGTATGCTGGGGCGCCAGGGGTGCGGAGTGCTGCAGATGAACGGGCAGCCCACGGCGCAGAATACAAGGGAAACAGGATGTGACGGCGCCCTGCCCGCATTCCGTAACTGGGATAATCCCAGTCACATAGAGGAACTTGCCAGGATCTGGAATGTGAATCCTGTAATTATACCCCATTGGTCGGCCCCGACTCACGCCATGCAGCTTTTCCGTTACTGTGAGGAAGGATCGATTAAAATGCTCTGGATCAGCGCAACCAATCCCGCAGTCTCAATGCCTGACCTGGCAAGGATAAGAGAAATTCTTGACAAGCGAGATCTTTTCCTTGTTGTACAGGATGCATTCTTAACTGAAACATCCCACAGGGCTGATGTCCTTCTGCCTGCGGCAATATGGGGCGAGAAAACAGGAACATTTACAAATGTGGACCGTACGGTACACATTTCATACAAAGCTGTTGAGCCTCCGGGTGAGGCCAGAAGCGACCTGGACATATTTCTTGATTACGCAAGGAGGATGGAATTTAAGGATAAAGACGGGCAGCCGCTTATTAAATGGAAAGATCCCGAAGGAGCCTTTGAGGCCTGGAAAGTGTGTACGAAGGGCAGAATGTGCGACTATAGCGGAATGACTTACGAAAAGCTCTCAAAAGGTTCCGGCATACAGTGGCCGTGCAACGAGCAGTTCCCGGACGGGGCCGAACGCATTTATACCGATTTTCATTTTAATACAGGTTTCGAGGACTGTGAAACATTCGGACACGACCTGGATACCGGAGCCGTTACGAGCCCACAGGAGTATAAGGCGATAGATCCTGAGGGCAAGGCATGGCTCAGGGCAGCGGACTTTCATTCGCCTCATGAGACTCCGGATGAGGAATATCCTTTCTGGCTTACCACAGGAAGGGTAGTTTATCATTTTCACACGCGCACAAAAACCGGGCGCAGCAAGGAATTATACGATGCCGCACCGGATGCCTTCCTGCAGATTTCGGAGACCGATGCCCCGAGGCTTGGCATTAAGGAGGGCGACTGGGTTGAAGTTACCTCCAGGCGCGGCATGGTGCAGATGCAGGCAGCTGTCGGGAACATTGAGCCCGGGCATTTGTTTATACCGTTTCATTACGGGTACTGGGACGGGGATTTCCGCCCGAGGGCGGCAAATGAGCTGACGATAACAGAGTGGGACCCCGTAAGCAAGCAGCCCCACTTCAAGTATGCCGCGGTCAAAATAAGTAAAATAAGCCCGCAGCAGCTCTCGGAAGACCCGGACAAGAAAAAACAGAAAGGAGTCTTCCAGTCGATCAGTTCTCTAATAGACACCATTTCAGGCGCCATACTGATTGGCGGCAGGCGTTAAGTGAAATCCATATGTTCTTACTTTTTAATTTTTAATTGCCCCGGAGGGGACTAATGTTTATAGCAAACTATATCGGACTTCTGCACGGCAGTGAGACGCACTTAAAAGACTCACTGCTTAAAGTATCAGACCATCATAAAAGCGAGCCTGACATTGAGTACATATGCAAGATGCTTGCAGGCTGGTCGGATATGCACATACAGCATCTTGAGCACTTCATAAAGCGTTATGAGGAGGCCAAGGAGTCGGAGCCGGACAAGCTTCAGAAGACGCTTTTTCATGGAATAAGGAAAGGCGCTCTCGGGCTCTTAAGGGACCTGCACGACCTGTATTTACTTGCGACCGAAGTTGAAGTAAGTTATATGGTTATTACGCAGGCCAGCCAGGCGCTGCGCGATGATGAGCTTGAGAAGTTCTGCAAGGATGCGATTAAGGAAACAGAGCGTCAGATAAACTGGCTTAAGACCCGGCTGAAGCAGTCTGCCCCGCAGGTGCTGGTGGCTGCGGAATGAGAGTTTTGCCTGGGTTGGACATTGGACCTTCCCTCCTGCCTTGTTTACCACCCGGGAATTAATAGCTTATTAATGTAAACCTCTTTTAAATAGCAGTACAGGAGGAAGGATGAAAAAATTTTACAGTATTTCATTTTTAATCTGCTTTTCATTTTCCCTTTTTGCACAGACCGAGTACAAAATTCCGCCTAAAACTACAGACAGCGCAATTGACAACTGGCTTGAGGATAATTACGCTTACATAAATAAAAATATGCCTCAGATGGGAAAGTTAGTCCTGTTTCTGCCCGGCTCGGGGCTGAACCCGTCGGCATATCTCCTCATACTTAAGGAAGCAGCAAACAAGGGGTACAATGTAATAGGGTTAAAATACCCCAATACATTTTCCCTTGCCGAGCTTTGCTCAAAAAGCAGTGATTCGGCCTGTTACGAGAAAGTGCGCCTTGAGGTTCTTGGCGGGAAAGACCGCACGCAGCTTGTTAACGTGAGCCGTGCAAATTCAATTGAAAACCGCCTGAGCAAACTTTTGATTTATCTTAAGGCAAATTATCCGGACGGGTTGTGGAATCTTTATCTAAAGCCCGATGGGACTCCGGAATGGTCCTTAATTATCGCTATGGGGCACTCGCTTGGAGGCGGAATGGCAGCCATTATTGCACAGAAATATTACACATTAAGGGTTGCAATGCTGGCAAGTCCAACAGACTACAGCGATTACTTTAACAGGCCTGCTTTCTACTTCGATAAGCCGCACGTTACACCCTCAAGCCACTATTTTGGATTCGGGCACAATAAAGATGGGATTCAAAGGTATGCGGAGATATGGAAGCTCCTGGGCATGGATCAGTTCGGTCCGCTTGTAAATGTTGATACAACGCAGGCGCCATACCTGATGAGTCATATGCTCACAACAGGCGTTACTCCCCCGCAGCCGGATTATCACGGCAGTGTGGCCATGGATGCTGTAACGCCCAAAAATAGTGACGGCAGCCCCCTCTTTGCACCTGTTTGGGAATACGTGGCATTTCCGTTCCAGATAATAGACCGGGCGGAGAAAACTTCAGGCTCCCCTGAAGGGTACTCACTCGGGCAGAACTATCCCAATCCCTTTAATCCCCAGACCACAATTACCTTCAGGCTGCCCGTGGAGGTGCACGTAAGGCTATCGGTTGTAAACGTGCTTGGAAATGAGATAGCAGTTTTGCTAGATGAGGAAAAGCCCGCCGGAGAGCACACGGTAAAATTTAATGCCATGGAGCATAACCTTACGGCAGGCATTTACTTCTTCAAGATGAATGCAGGAAACTTCTACAGCATCAGGAAGATGGTATTGCTAAAGTAATCCTATGTGCGGAACAGCTATATTGTTCCGCACATAGAGAATTGAAACAATTTACCTGAGCAGGAGCATTTTTCTCACCATGACCTCAGAGCCCGCTTTGAGTCTGGAGATGTATATTCCGCTTGGAAGTTCCGAGGCATTAAAAGGAACGGAATAGGTGCCGGCATCCTTAACTTCATTAAGGAGGGTTTTAATTTCCCTGCCCAAAACATCAAAGACTTTCAGTTCAACACTTCCCTTTTCATGGAGACTGAAGCTGATCTGTGTAACAGGGTTGAAGGGATTAGGATAGTTCTGGAAGAGTTCATATTTGAGTTTTTGAGAGGTCTCCTGTTCTTCCGTCTTATTCTGAGAGTTCTTTTCAGACAATTTCAATATAAACCCGCGGTCCCCAAGAACAAGAAGGTCGCCCTGGTTATTATACTGCATTTTTTTAACTCTCATCGACATTGGCATCTCAAGTCCGCTCTGGTGCCAGGAGTCTCCTTTATCGGAAGTATCATAAAAATGATAATTACTGGTTCTTAATAATCCATGTGCTGAATCTTCGAAAGTCACTGCATCAATATATGCATTTGGGGCTGAATCAAAGACTTGCCGCATTGAATTCCAGTTGTCATTCGTCATAAACATTTTATAATCCGACAAGCAGAATCCGGTGTTTCCGGAAGTCATGGCTATATCAGTCAGGATTTCCTTAGTTTGCGTAATCTTCCAGTTTGTGCCACCGCTTTGGCCCGCAAAAATAAACCCATTTTCCACTGATAAATTCCGGTAACTTCCGCATCCTATAATTTCTTCAGAACCAGCGAATTTAAGTGATTTGAACGTATAATCTGCGGGCATTGGTGAACTGATCCACTTCGCCCCACCATCGGCGGAATAGTAAAGAGGAGGCGCATAGGTATCAAAGAGATAAAAAAGCTTATCGCCTTCAAAGGAGCCGCAATAAAAATATGAGTTTGGCCGGAAGGGACCGGGATAACTGTTTCTAATCCATTTTCTGTTGCCGTAAGCTGATTTATAAACATTTTCAGAGGTGAAAATGTATGATATTCCCGATGAAATACTAACTCCAATCATATATTCCGACTGGCTGGAAAATTCGAGTATATTCTTAGACCACGTCCTGCCTCCATCCTGGCTAAAGAGATACTCATTATAATTCCTGGAAACAGCTAAAGCTTTTTGCGGGCCAGAGCTGTTGTTGTCTAGTGCAAAATCAAAAACATTAAGAGCTGTTTCAGAAGTGACCCTCGAATATGTAAGTCCTAAGTCTAAAGATCTGTACAATTCCCAGAATGTTGCCAGGAATATAACTTTCTGCCGGGGGTTATAAATTGAACTGGAAAAGAACGCATTGGAAACCTCAGGCTTTATGATTGTACCACCGGTAAAGGAGCCTCCGAAATCTGTGCTCCTGTACTGTAAAGTCATATTTTCAACATCTTTCCCCGTTCCATGAATAATCCAGATGCTGTCACTAACAGAAATTATACTTTTGAGGTCTCCTCTGATAGAGCTGTCAATTACGACCCATGTTGTCCCGAAATCTTCAGTCCTGAGAATTACAGACCGGGGAATCCAGGGGGTCTGACTTTGTGTTTCTTTTATAGAAGCAGTCAGAATGCCGAGTCCTGAGCTGTTTATTTTCAAATCCGTCAGCGTAACCTGATTTAATGAGTTTGAAGCAAGGCCGGCATTTTGAGGTATCCATGTTTTTCCGCCATCCCGGCTATAATAAATATTATCTGCTTTAGAGAGGTCGTATGGAGAGGGAATCACCCATACCTTAAGTGAATCAAGTGCATATATGCAGCTTAAGTATCTATCGGATGACCAGGCTGAAGAAGTCTGCTCAAACCAGCTTTGGCCGCCGTTTGTAGTCTTAAGTATGGATTTAGAGCCTATTTCCCAGCCCGTCCTGGAATCTGCAAATGTCACTCTGTGTGACCCGGTATTTACCGTGGGGACCCAGGTTTTCCCTCCGTCAGTAGTTCTAAACTCACCTGATGAAGAAAGAAGAAATCCGTTCAGGCTGTCAGCAAAAGCGATGGACTGTTCCAGCCCGACATTTTCTTTGGGAGTCGAATAAACAGAAAGGTTCCCGGCAGTTTTGCCGCTGTCGCGCGTGACACTAACAGTATTCATGTTGGAAAGGAAATACGTGTAATTGCCGGTTACAGACATTGAATAGATTACATTCCCGTGGGGATATGGTGAAATCCAATTCCAACCGCTCTGAGGATGGACTGCTCCGGTAAAAAGGAGGATAAAAATCTGTAAAGCTGCGAAAAAAGATGTTCTTTTCATTTAATACTCCTCATTACAATATCTCTTTTCAATAAAGCGTCCTTTATCAGGGATGTCTTTATAACAGTGGGATAATAACCTTCCTTTTCAAGCTGCAGATAGACTTCATTTCCCAGAATGTATTCTGAGTGAGAATTCTCATCCGGCTTTACGGTTAAGGTATCCCCTGCCATAATATCATAATAATCCAGAAAGTAATTTCCTTCAGCATCACTTACTGCGTAAGGATTGCCAGTTGCGCTTATTAGAAATAGCTCTTTTGAATCGGAGAGGGTTGCACCGGTCTTACTTTTGAAATCAACAGAATACCTGTAAAACCCATTTTTCAGTTTTAAGCTGTCTCCGAAATTTCTAATGCCAATCTGATAAAGGCCCGCGGATAACTTTTCCGTAAGGCTGAAAAAGGTATCCGGTTTGGTTCTATCCATAATCCTGAAGGTAACATCCCCTTCCGAGGGAATGGAAAACCTGAAAAAAGTCTCAAATAAAACAGGATTTGGGAAATTCTGGTATAACATAAACTGGTAATCTTTAGCATCGTTAAGCTTACTTAAGCCTGCATGCATATCAGCCTCCGCGGGGAGAAAGTTTTTATAAAACGTACAGCGGATCTTAACATCGCTTATGGCCGCACCGGATGAATCTACAATTTTCCCTTTTAATCCGTATTGTACAGGAGGAGCAACCGGAGTTTCACTTTTGCATGAATAAAAGATAAATGTAAATATAAGGACTGGAATGAGTGAGGAAAGAATTCCGGTTCTACTGTTCGCCATTTACTAACTCCAGATATTAAAGATAGAAAAAGTTTATTAAACAGCCAGAGAGCTAAGCCACATAGCAAAATATGGAATCCAACTTTTAGTATCAAAACAAAAATGAATAATTAAATTCTGTTTCGTATTTCATTTGCCGGCTTCATAATGTTAAAGGGAACAATTTTATGCCCCATGGCGTTAATTTTTAGTAAGCCATTTTTAAGGAAAGAATTTCTACCAAGATAATGATAAGATTCATTTTCATATTATGTTTTCTGATGTTAACCGGAATTACTTCCTCCAAAGGAGCTCAGGATGGTAGTTGATGTTATTCCGCGGCCTCCAAGGGGCTGAGCTCCCTATTTTTCAGTAATAACAATTGCCAGTTCTGCCTTTTAGAATAAGTGCAGCAAGATTTTATTCATTGGAAGTAAATGGAGTATTTAATGGAATGGATTCTTTTTCTCGTTTTTGTTTTGGTTATGCTGTTTTTGGATCTTGGGGTCTTTCATAAAACCTCGCACGTGGTAAAAGTTAAGGAGGCTCTGATATGGAGTGCCGTCTGGATTGCACTTGCCCTCCTGTTTAACATAGGGATTTATTTTTGGAAAGGTGAGCAGAAAGCGCTGGAGTTTTTTACCGGCTATTTAATAGAAAAGTCGCTCAGCGTGGATAACATATTTATCTTTGTACTTGTGTTCTCTTTTTTCAAAGTACCGCCATTATATCAGCACAAGGTTCTTTTCTGGGGAATATTCGGAGCCCTCATAATGAGGGTCATTTTCATCTTTGCCGGGGTTGCCTTAATTGAGCAGTTTCACTGGATCATCTACGTCTTTGGGGTGTTCCTGATTTATACTGGGATCAGGATGATTTCAGAAAAAGACAAGGAAGTTCATCCGGAGAAAAATCCCGTCCTGAAGCTGGCCCGGAAATACATACGCGTACTGCCCTCCTACGAAGAGGACAAATTCTTTGTAAGAAAGAACAACATCAGGTATGCCACCCCCTTATTCATAGTGCTTCTTTTTATTGAAACCACAGACCTGATCTTTGCCGTGGATTCAATTCCGGCTATTCTTGCAATTTCTTCCGACCCGTTTATAGTTTTTACTTCAAACGTATTTGCAATACTTGGCCTCAGGTCGCTTTATTTTGCACTGGCGGGTATAATAGAGAAGTTTGTTTACCTTTCTTACGGCCTTGCTCTTATACTGATGTTTGTGGGCTTAAAGATGCTGCTAAGCGACATAATCCATATACCTATAGGAATATCTCTTGGCGTAATTGCGCTGATTCTTACGGCGTCCATTGTGCTTTCGCTTAAAGCAAAGAAAGGACCCAAAATACTTAAAGAGGTTAAAGAGATGAGCAGGAAGATTGTGGATAAAAAATCTTAACAGGCAGACCATCAAGCGCCAACGCCTGCTATGTACATATGAATCCAGGCAGTTCACTTTTAAGCAGACTCAATATTGATCAGACATTAAGCGGTAATAAAAGGAAATTCAAAGGTTCTAGTAACAATCAGAACAGATTTTCCCGGAACTCATTTACACGTTCGGAAGCTTCTTTTAATTTTCTTAATCAGCCATGAGTTTCAAATCTGGCATATAGAACTTTTATCCTGTCAGGAGCGTCTAAAAATATAAAAAGGGGTGCTGTAATGGAAGAAACAATTCTCTTTGAGGACAAGAAGTGGGCTACACTGGCTCATCTTAGCGTGTTTTCGGGGTTCATTATACCATTCGGGAATCTTATCCTTCCTATTGTAATCTGGACATCAAAACGTGAATTCCATTTTACAGTCGACCAGTGCAAGGAAGTGCTTAATTTTCAGATTTCAGTGCTGATTTATTTTTTGGTGCTTCTGGTGTCTTTTGTTCTGTCTATAATCTCCTCGGAGCATGGCGAGCCGCATCTTGCATCGATTATTATTATCGGGCTTCTTGTTATTGCTCTAGGCATCTACTACCTCGTTGCAACAATAATCGGCGCTCTACAGGCTAATAACGGCGTCAGGTACCGCTATGCGATAAGCATCAGGTTCATAAAGTAACAACCTACTGCTTGTAAAGCATTTTTACGAGTACAGGGTACTGGTCAATAAGTTCAGTCATTTTTGCAATATTCAGCTTGTCGGCATTAACGTAAAGCTCTTCGCCATAATCCAGGAGCGCTTTTACTTTATGCCCCTTTGCCAGTTCCTGAACGCCTTTTGCAAAGTCAATGACGTCATTAATAAAAAGACCGGCTTTAACATTTTTCCACCTCTCAAGGTATTCACCCATAAGGGCGGTCATTAAGGCTAAGGAGTTGTTAGAAGAATTCTCTGCCAGGCCGGTTTTATCAAGGCCAAGGTGGAATAAGATCCTACCTATCAGGTCGTCGGTATTAAACGGTTTTACTACGTAATCGTTACCCCCGGCTTTCATGGCTTTCATTATGTTTTCAGACTCTGTTTTTGCCGTAAGAAATACAACCGGAATGTTCTTTGTTTTTACATCTTCCTTTAGTTTTTTGCATACTGTAAGCCCGTCCATATCAGGCATAGACATATCGAGCAGAATTAAATTGGGCATCTTTAAAGCGGCTATACTGAGGGCCTGCTTGCCGCTGGTGGCAAAGGCGATCTGAAATCCGCAATCCCTCAGTGTATTTCCCAGAACCTGCAGGTTCTGAGGCAGGTCATCAACAATAAGAATCTTTTTTCTTTTAATTTGTGACAGTTGTGTTTCTGAAATGTCCATAATTCTTTCTTATCTTTTAATAATTCCCATTATTCCGGGCAATAAGTAATACCCCGGAAACAACTTCGTAAATATATGATTTTTTAGACAAGTTTTTCTACAAGTTTAGGAAAATCCTCAAGGAGTTCGTTTATTTTTTCCACCCTGAAAGTATCCGCCGATTGAAAGAGATCATCCCCGTAGCTGATAAGGATATCAGAGGAGTTTTCCTCTCCAAGCTTTTTTACTTCTGAGGCAAAGGCTGTAATTTCATCAATCATCATTCCGTCTTTAACCGACTGCCACCGGCTCATCAGGTCATTGGAAAGGTACCTTCCGGCATTTTCGCTGACCTTCATGGGTTCAGCCAATGTCTCAGTGACCTCTTCATAGGAAACCAGTGTAGAATACTCTTCTCCCCCGGGAACAGTTTCCACATCAGGCAGGTTAAACCTGAATGTGCTTCCCGAGCCCATTTTACTTTCAACGGAAATGCGGCCGTTCATCATTTCAACGAGCCTTTTGGTTATTGTAAGTCCCAGGCCAGTTCCACCGTACTTTTTATTACTCTGCCCCTCGCGCTGCCGGAAGACCTCGAAGATGAGTTCGTACTGATCCTCCGGAATGCCAATGCCTGTGTCACAAACTTCAAAATAGAGGTCCGCTTTACCGCCGTCCTCACTTTTGGCTTCGGACCTGACGTTGAGGGTGACCATTCCGGAATCTGTAAACTTCACTGCATTTCCTATCAGGTTGAAGAGGATCTGGCGAAGGCGGGCCTCATCGAGCAGTAATGTTCCCGGAACCCCGGGCTCAATTTTCATATTAAAGCTTACCCCCTTCCGCCTCAGCGTCGAGGTAAATATCCGCGATATTTCATTAAGAAGCAGGTGAAGGCTTACGGGTTCATGCCTTATTTCAATTCTGTCAGCCTCAATTTTCGACAAATCGAGTATATCGTTAATGAGCATAAGAAGGTTCTTGCTGCTTACAATTATACCTGAAATATATTCCTGCAGTTTCCTGTCATTTACCTGCTGTTTAAGGAGCTCTGAAAACCCCATTATGACATTCATCGGGGTTCTGATTTCATGACTCATGTTTGCAAGGAACAGGCTTTTTGCCCTGTCGGCGCTTTCTGCTGCCTCCTTAGCCCTTAAGAGTTTCTTTTCCTGCTCGAAAGAGTTTATGATCTGTGAGGCAAGCGTTCCAAACTCATTCTGCTTATTCTTTAAGTTCCTGAGTATAAATGGATTGGAGAGCCTCAGGCTTCCGACAATAAGTTTAAGCGGAATTCCGATGAAATATATCAGAAAGAAAGTTGTTGCGCCCAGAATTATCAAGCCGAACACAATATTGAGCGTAAACTGTGTATTTGAAGCATCCAGGAGTTTACGCAGAACTTCGGATTCCGAGCTGTATTTTAGTGCTGAAACCGGTTTATTGTCGTAGCCCATCAGTTTTGTTGTCGTGACAACGGTGAACCGGTTTTCTGCCTGGCGGTTCAGTTCCAGGGATTCATCCCCGGGTTTAATGAATATAACATTCCCTGCCATCAGCTGCGAGAGATCCTTCATATAATCAGGCGACCACTGCCTTGCAGCAACAAGGAAACCCCCGGGCTGAGATTCCCTTTTCACATCAGAGCCCGACTGAAGAGGAGCAGTTCTAATTTCCAGGACGCCGGCTGAAGTATTGATATAAAAGTGATTAAACCACTTTTTACTGAAAATTTCGTTAAGGACTTCACGGCTAAGCGGAAACTTATTCAGCTTTTTATCAGGCAGCAGGTTAGCCGAGTATGACAGGTCCAGATTGGAATTGAAAAGCCAGACGCACTGGACGTTGAACGTAGGCATAACGTTGTCAATATTGATAACAGCCCATGGGCGGTCCACTTTATTCACAAACCTCAGCATATCGTCCCAGTAGGAATAGTCGTAGACGTAGGATTCAAGTCCTTTACCCTGCAGGCCGATAACTTTCCCGAGCAGGACGTACTGTTCACGCCTTGTCTGTTCAATAAGTGAAGATACCTTGCTGAGTTCAGAAGTCTGGTAGAGTATCATTCCGGCAAGGAATACGACATAGATTAAAGCAATAAAAAATATGATACGGTAACGAACCTGCTTCATTAAAAAGACTCTCCCCGGGGAAAAAGTAAACTGATAGAATATTATCGGAAGTTTTTTTGAATTATAGAGCATAAAACTTCATTCGGGCTCTTCCGGATATTACTTCCCGGCATGGGATGAGGCCCAAGCCGGGAATTTCAGAAATTTATGATAGTCTTATTTTTTAATATTTTACTTGCCGTACTGCTTTACAATTAAAGCAGAAGCCTCTCCGCCGCCGATGCAGAGCGAAGCAAGTCCGTAGGTGGAATTACGTTTTTTCATTTCATAAAGAAGTGTTGTCAGTATGCGGGCGCCGCTCGCGCCTATAGGGTGGCCGAGTGCAACGGCTCCGCCGTTTACGTTTACCTTTTCAGCGTCAAGCCCGAGCAGTTTTGCTACTGCAA
>JAAXKN010000066.1 GCA_025612375.1 Ignavibacteria bacterium | reverse complement strand
AATTTACGATTACACTTGATTTTTAACATAACAGCCACGAGCTTTAGCTCGTGGACTTAGATATCCCCCTTTGATTCTTCCTTAATCCTGCTTTGTAAGCCTCACATCATCCACCCAGGCTTTCAGTCTTGGACCCGCCTTCTCCGACGAGATAATTTCAACCCGCATCTCCTTGATGTCACTTGACATCTTGAAAGTGGTCGACATTTTTGTCCAATCCTGCCCCGAAGGTATTTCCATGTCAGTTCCCGCATCATTAACATAAATCGATACAACGGCCTTGCCAACCTGCGACTTTATCCAGAAGGAGAACTCGTATGTCTTACCCGCCTCAAGGCTTTCAGTATGAATCTTCTGATACAGGTTTGCCATGTGCGAATAGCTGGCAATCGAGTCTGTCCAGTTTAATTCCACACTGTATTTGCCTTCTTTTACCTCCGCAGTGGAAAGTTTAATGTAGCTGTAAGTGGGAACTCCCTGGTTGTTGTATGTCCAGCCGTCTGGCATCCTGCCGTTTCTTGTCTCTTCAAAATTGCCGTTTACAAAAGGCGGTACGGGCGGTATGTTCACGCCTTCGGTGTTTCCGGTGTAAATGCTGCCCGAAGCTGTGCGGGCATAAACCCTGTAGTACTTTGTTGCTCCCGTTTCATATGTGTCGGAAAAGACTGTGTCCGTAACAGACGTGCTGTGAAAAACCATTTCACCGCTCACATCATCAACATTTGAAGTGCTTTTCCTGTAAACGGAATATTCCTTAAACGTAGGATCAGTTAACCTGTTCCATTTTAACGTTAATGTCCCCGCCTTTGAGAGTGAATCCAGCACTACTATGTTCGAGGGCTTAGACAGAACAATTGTTCCGAGATCCACATTGCTGAAACTGACGCTGAATGTCATAGTCTTTGTTATGCTTCCGCCGCTTGCAAGAACACTGCTTATTGAAAGCGTATGCTCCCCGTTTGCTACACCATAGAACTCAAACACCCCGTTCTGCGAAGATGAGCTCGATTGGGGATTATTATCCAGCATTACTGTGGCCATTGAAATTGTCTCACCCGGGACTTTTATTATGCCGTTTACCACGGCACTTACATCAGCAGAGACACTATCGTCCCCCTTATTGCACGAAACTAAGGCCAAACTGAAGAAAAATAGAAGGAAATATATTTTTTTCATAACAAAGATCCGCCTGGAAAATTATAGTTTGCGTTTTAACCGTCCCTGGGGAGAGTGGAAACTTTTTTCCAATCAGGACTTCCTAACTTACGAAATTAATTGTAATTTTTGCATTATTTCAGCTCCCTGGAGAAACATTTGACAGCTTCCAATTTGAATAGTAAAGTCATTTGCGTATTTTTGTGACATATTTTATGAAAAATAAACGTCTACATATCGCAGTTTCGGCTCTTATACTGGCTGTATTTACTTTCCATTTCCTGCACTCGGAACTGGACCTCGTTACTTCGCAGTACGACGTCAACCACGCCGCGCACGACTTCTGCCACCTTGTAGATAATACCACAACTTTTAATGAACACTCCGGCTCCCAGACACTAAAGAAATTTATTGCCCATACTTCCTTCAATGCTGTCCTGACATTTGTTCTGCTTCCGGTAAATCTGTTTGTCCCGGAGAGTACTGTTACATTACCGCCGGAGAGGCCTCAGGAAAAACCATCTTATATTTTAAACCGCATTCTTCTGATCTGAAAAAGCATCCCCCTATTCATCCATAAATGCCGTTAATGGCATTTTTTCAGTTAACTACCTGGTTTTAATAATATTTATTGAGCATAAAAATGAACAGATTTTTTTGTTTGTTCATACTCCTGCTTGCTTTCAGGGCAGGATATGGACAGGAATCCGCATTTCCGGAAAAACTGTCTCTTGAAAATGCAATCTCAATTGCTCTTGGCAATAACCCCGCTCTTAAAAAAGCGGCATCTGAGATTGACGCTTCAAGAGGAAAATTCCATGGAGGAATATCACTTCCTTCACCTACACTGTCACTCGAATACGAGGGCGTCCCTTCAGGCAAAAGCCCCGGGGGCTATGGCGAACGCTACTTCAAAATTGGACAGGCATTTGAATTCCCCACAACAATTGCACTAAAGTATTCATTCCTTTCAACGGGAGTGGATATGGCTCAGTCCGATTACAACACAGCCAGCCTCGCACTCATCTCCCGCGTAAAGAAAGCCTACTACAGCGTGCTTGCCGGGCGGGAGAAGCTTAAGATTGCAAAGGAAAACTTAACTATAACAGATGATTTTATTCATAAGGCCGAAGTAAGACTGAACCTTGGAGAGGCCGGTAACCTGGAATACCTGACGGCAAAGGTCCAGTTCGCACAGGCCAAAAACGACGTAAGCCTTGCTGAAAATGAACTTGAAACTACCTGCAACGAGCTATGCAGCGTGCTGGGAGTTGAACACGACTTTGAAAAATGCACGCTTACAGACAGCCTTTCATACCCGGAGTACTCATTTAACCCTGAGGACCTTCTGAAGTCTGCAAATGAAAAGAGCCCCATGTTAAAGAAAGCCTCGCTAGTCGTAAATTCGGCTTCAATCGGCCGCAGTATCGCATGGTCGGGACTTCTGCCTGCATTTGAACTGGAATACTTCAACCAGGCAATTGACGGCCGCAAGGGCTTTTACGGCTTCTCGCTCGGCGTCTCTGTTCCGCTCTGGTTTATGTTCAGCCAGAAAGGTGAAATTGAAGAGGCCTCTGCAAACCTCAGGGGAGCGGAATATGAATATAAGTCCGCTCAGAATGAGCTTAACTTAAACGTGAAGAACGCTTTCCTCGACTACCAGAACGATAACCGCCAGGTTAAGCTCTATAAAGAAGAAATTCTTCCGCAGGCAATGGAAGCCTACCGCACGGCTAAGATCAGCTACGATGCCGGAGAGATCTCGTACCTCGAATTCCTCGGCGCAAGGCAGACCCTCATATCCGCCAAAAGCAGCTACACGGAGGTTCTTCTTAATTATAATGCTTCCTTGATCGCAATTGAAGAGGCAGCAGGCACATCACTCGAAAATTTTAAGATTAAAACAGGCTTTGGAGACAAATAATGAAAAACATAAAACTATTTTCTGCCCTTTTAGTTGTATCCGGCATGCTTGTAACAGGCTGCGGCGCAAAGAACCAGGAAGGGGAAAAGAAAGAAGAGAAAAAACCGGAAACAAAGGAAATTCTTGTAACATTAAGCAGGCAGTCGGTTAAGGAAATTAACCTCGCCACCTCACAGGCCGAGGAGAGATCAATTACTGGCACAATCACCATACCGGCAAAACTTGTTGCCGATCAGGACCTTGAGGCCCATGTGGGCTCTCCTGTCGAAGGACGCGTGCAGAAGGTTATGGTCAAACTCGGCCAGTATGTAAGAAAAGGCCAGACGCTCATGAAGATCGAGGGAATTGAAATTGGCGAAATTAAGGCACAATTCATAAAGGCAAGGGCCGAATTTAATTACGCCGAAGCAAATCTGAAACGCCAGAAGACACTCCTTGAACAAAAAGCAGGAAGCCAGAAATCTTTCCTCGAGGCTCAGGCCGAGTACGAAAAAGCACAGGCGGAGCTTAATGCCGAGGACAGAAGGATCCACTCTGTGGGACTTAATGATTCAGATATGGACGTATCAAAGGAAATCGACAGCCACCTTGCAGGCTCCATTCCCGTAAAGTCTCCTATCGATGGAATTATAGTTGAACGCAGCGTTGTAATAGGCCAGCACGTGGATCCTGAAACAAATGCTTTCAGAATCATAAATTCCTCCTCTTTGTTTGCCGACGGACAGATCTACGAAAAGGACCTCCAGATGATCTCGGGCAATTCTCCAGTTACTCTTCAGGTCTCGGCTTTCCCTGAAACTGAATTTAAGGGAAAACTGATCTATGTCGGAGAAACAGTCGACAGCGAAACACGCACAATAAAAGTCCGTGCTTCTTTTTCAAACCCCGGCAGAAAGCTCAAACCTGAAATGTTTGCCAATATGCTCGTTCCCCTTTCAGGCAGCGCAAAGGGAATAGTTGTCCCCGAGGAATCTTTAATCCGCGACCAGGGAAGCATCTATGTATTTGTAGCCAGAAACGACACCACTTTTGAAAAGCGCCTTGTTGAACCGGGCAGCACAATGAACGGCTTTGTCCAGATCCGCAACGGCCTCAACAAAGGCGAAAGCGTTGTCTCCAAAGGCACATTCTTCCTGAAATCTGAAATGCTCAAGGGAATGCTTGAGGAGGAAGAATAAATATGCTTGAAAAAATTATTAAGTTCTGCCTTGAGCGCAAGGCGCTGATTATTTCGGCTGCAGCCATAATAATTGCTGCCGGAATATACTCATACATGAAGCTCCCGGTTGACGCATTTCCCGACGTTACAAACATACAGGTGGAAATTGTAAGCGAGGCGCCGGGGCTTTCGGCTCTTGAAATTGAGCGCTTCGTAACTTACCCCGTGGAAATGGCTATGCGCGGCATACCGGGCCTGGAGCAGATGAGGTCGCAGACGAAGTTCGGAATCTCTGTTGTAACTATCGTCTTTAAGGATAACGTCGATATTTACTTCGCCCGCCAGCTCGTCTCAGAACGCCTCACTGAAGCAAAGGAAAATCTGCCCGAAGGCGTTGAAGCCAGCATGGGTCCCGTTGCAACTGCAATGGGCGAGATATACCAGTTCACTCTTGAAGGAAATGAACCTAAGGACCCTGCGGAGAAAGTCCACTACCTTGCTAACCTCAGAACGCTTGAAGAATGGGTCGTAAACCCTGCGCTTAAAAGCGTTCAGGGAGTAAGCGACATTAACTCATTCGGAGGTTACTTCAAGCAGTTCCAGGTTATTGTCTCCCCTGAAAAGCTTGTTAAGTATAACCTCACTGTAAACGATGTCTATGAGGCCGTTCAGAAAAATAACCAGAACGTGGGCGGTAATATACTCGACCGCTATTCCGAAGAATACATTGTGCGCGGCGTGGGACTCATAAAAAGTGACGAGGATATAAGAAATATTGTTCTTAAATCTTCCGGCGGCACACCCGTATTTGTGCGCGACGTTGCCGATATAAAGGTGGGTGAAGCCGTGCGCCAGGGCGCGTCACTTAAAAACGGCGCGGGCGAAATCGTTGGCGGCATCGTAATGATGCTCAAAGGCGAAAACAGCCGCGAGGTGGTCGAAAGGGTTGAGGAAAAAGTTAAGGATATAAATGAAAGCAATATGCTCCCCGACGGCATTAAAATAAAACCTTACTACGACCGCGCCGATATTGTTCAGACCAGCGTCAACACAGTTACAAAGGCTCTCCTTGAAGGAGCCCTGCTGGTGCTTGTTATACTCTACCTTCTGCTCAGGAATTTCAGGGGAGCCTCGGTAGTCCTTCTGGCACTTCCGCTCTCACTTTTTGTAACATTCATTGTAATGAAGTTAATTGGAGTCGATGCCAATTTGATGTCTCTTGGAGGCCTTTCAATTTCAATAGGCATGATCATAGACGCAACGATCATCCAGGTGGAAAACGTCCAGAGGCACTTAAGCGAATCCGGCACCCACGACCGCAAGCTTTCAACTGTTCTTAAATCGGTTCTTGAAGTAAGAAAGCCCAGCATATTCGGAGAGCTCATTATTGCCGTAACTTTTCTTCCCATACTTTCGCTCCAGGGATTGGAAGGCAAAATGTTCACCCCGCTTGCAATAACGGTTGCAATTGCGCTATTGTCGTCACTCCTTTTATCAATATTTATTATCCCTACTCTCTGCGCCATGTTCTTAAAGCCTGATAAAGAAAAGGCAAATCCCGTTCTTGATGGCGCAAAGAGGATCTATTTCCCGCTTCTTAACTGGAGCCTTTCAAGAAAGAAAGTTGTCGTCTCTTCAGCCGTTGCACTGGTTGCCGTTGCCTTAATTATGCTCTCGCAGATAGGCACGGAATTTATGCCTGTAATGGATGAAGGCGCATTCGATATGGACGTGCAGCTCCTTCCCGGAGTCTCACTCGAAAAGTCGCTCGAAATAAACCAGATGATAGGCGGGAAGCTGAAGAAGTTCCCCGAACTCGAAACCGTGGTCTCACGCACCGGGCAGACGGGCATTGCAATGGAAGCCGTGGGAGTTAATAAAACGGGCTACGTAGGCGTCCTTAAACCCAGAAGCGAGTGGAAAAGTGCCGATACGCGCGAGGAGCTGACAGAAAAGATGAGACAGTCCATTGCCTCAATCCCCGGCGTCGGATTCGGATTCAGCCAGCCCATTCAATGCCGCATAGACGAGCTTGTTGCAGGCACAAAGGCACAGCTTATAATAAAACTCTTTGGCGACGATATGCAGATCCTCAAGGAAAAAGCGGATGAGATTGCAAAGAGCCTTTCTAAAATTGACGGTACAACCGACCTCGTGGTCGAACAGGTTGCCGGTCAGCCTTATCTTGCAGTTAACGTCGACCGCGCGAAAATTGCACGCTACGGACTTAATGTAAGCGACGTCTTAAAAGCCGTTGAAATTACCGTGGGCGGAAAAGCTGCCACACAGCTCTACGAGGAAAACCGCTCTTTCGATATTACCGTGCGCTACCCCGAGGAATACCGTAACTCAGTGGACGCAATAGGAAGCCTCCTGATTCCAACGGGACAGGGATATAACGTTCCCCTCAAAGAGCTTGCCGACGTATCCATTGTTGACGGCCCCGTGCAGGTAAGCCGCGAAGACGGCCTCCGCAGAATAGGCATCGAAATGAATATCCAGGGACGCGATATAGGAAGCTTTGTTGCGGAAGCTAAAAAAGCTGTAAGACAAAATGTAAAACTCCCCGCAGGCTACTATCTCACATGGGGCGGGCAGTTCGAAAACCAGCAGAGGGCAATGAGCCGCCTCATGATAATTGCGCCTCTTGCAATTGCGCTTATACTGGTATTGCTCTTTATTACATTTAAGTCCATACGCCTTGCGCTTCTTGTAATTTCAAACCTCCCCTTTGCATTAATCGGAGGCGTAATTGCATTATATATATCAGGACTCTATCTCTCCGTCCCGGCTTCAATTGGGTTTGTAGTTCTCTTCGGCGTTGCAGTATTAAACGGCGTTGTGCTCGTTTCATACATCTCGCAGTTAAGGCACGAAGGCATGGAGCTTAAAGAGGCCATAGAGAAAGGTTGCAACGACCGCTTGAGGCCTGTGCTCATGACGGCCTCAATTGCAATATTCAGCCTTATTCCCATGCTCTTTGCAACGGGACCCGGCAGCGAAGTTCAGCGCCCCCTTGCAACAGTTGTAGTAGGTGGCCTTTTTACATCAACCATCCTTACTCTCATTGTAATCCCTACAATGTACGGCTGGTTCGAAAACATGTTCAAAAAATCATAAATTATCTTCCGGGGCGGATCCTTCCGCCCCCTTTCTTCCATTCAACATTCAGCATTCAGCATTCAACATTCCCTTGAAATTCTCCTTCCACGTTTTATCTTACCAACGGTAAGAAACAGAAAACAATGAGGGCAGGGGTTAATATCTGCTCAAAATAGAAAAATAAACAAAGAAATATTGTATTTTCGAAACGTCGAACGTCGGACGATTTTACCTTGAACATCTCCCTCATTCGTGCGATATTACGTGCTGAATTTTTTTTGAGGTTTTTAATTGTTTGGCACAATCGTTAACGCCCTGGCTATCGCTGCGGGCAGCATACTGGGTGTTTCCTTCAAGGGCGGCATTCCTGAAAAATTTAATAAAACTGTAATGCAGGCTATGGCGCTTGCAGTAATACTGATTGGACTTAAAAGCGCATTCCAGACTAATAACATACTCCTTTTAATCTTCAGCCTGGCTATCGGCAGCGTCATAGGAGAACTGCTTAGAATAGAGGATATGCTTGAAAAACTGGGTAAATGGCTGGAGACTAAATTCTCACGCAAATCATCAGGCGGCATTTCAGAAGGCTTTGTAACAGCAAGCCTCGTATACTGCGTGGGCTCAATGGCAATAATAGGATCACTGGAAAGCGGACTTACAGGCAACCACCAGACACTCCTTGCAAAATCAGTTATTGACGGCGTATCATCTGTGGTATTTGCATCATCACTTGGTATAGGGGTATTGTTTTCATCCGTATCCGTATTTTTATATCAGGGGTTTATTACCGTTACATCCTCATTCATGAAGGATCTGCTCATCCCGTCGGTAACAGGCGAAATGTCAGCCGTAGGCGGACTCTTAATCGCCGCAATCGGAATCAACATGCTGAACCTGACAAAAATCAAAGTGGGCAACATGCTCCCCTCAATCATCATCCCGCTATTGTATTACACAATCCGCATGACATTAAAATTTTAATTTTTATGAATAGCCACTGAATTGCCACTGAATAGCCACTGAATTGCCACTGAATTGCCACTGAATTGCCACGACCTTTAGGTCGTGGTGGTTTAATGATCCAAAAATAATTGGGCTTTAGCCCCCGATCTTCGTTGAACGATTTCTCCCCTTGCTTTCCTCCTCTCCAACTCCTAAAATATTATAATAAGCTTGAAAGGAAAATAAATGAAAACTATGCTGCTTTTATTTTTTATAACGGGAGTTTTGTTTATGAACGATATAGAAGCAAAAATCCGCACTCAGGCCGTTGACTATGAATCCGGCGGCGTCAAACTCCAGGGCTACCTCGCCTACGACGACGCTCAGAAGGGTAAACGACCGGCTGTCCTGATTGTGCATGAATGGTGGGGACTTAATGATTATCCTAAAAAACGCGCCGAAGAAATAGCAAAGCTGGGTTATGTGGCCTTTGCGGCCGATATCTACGGCAAAGGCGTCATTGCCAAAACACCTGATGAAGCCGGAAAACTTGCCTCACAGTTCAGAAACGACCGCACGCTTGCAAGAAAAAGAGTAACCGCGGCGCTGGATGTCCTTAAGAAAAACAACTTCGTGGATGCCGGTAAAATTGCGGCCATCGGCTACTGCTTCGGCGGAATGATTGCACTTGAACTGGCAAGAAGCGGGGCAAATATAAAGGGAGTTGTAGGCTTCCATACTTCGCTTGATACTCAAAAGCCCGACGACGCAAAAAACATAAAAGGGAAGATCCTAATTTGTACAGGCGCTAACGACAAGTCCGTCCCACCTGAAATGCGTCAGGCATTCCAGAAGGAAATGGATAACGCTGGAGTCGACTGGCAGATGAATATCTACAGCGGTGCCGTGCACGCGTTTACAAATCCCGCTGCCGGCAGCGACCCCTCCAAAGGCATAGCCTACAACGCCAACGCCGATAAAAGAAGCTGGGAGGCAATGAAGATATTCTTCAATGAGATCTTTAAATAGACATTTGCCATTTTTTGTAGGGGCGACCGGCGGTCGCCCCCGCCTTAGGCTTTGTGAGTCAACTTAACTCAGAGCCCTTGAGAGGTCGGCTGCGGCCGATCTGTAGCAGAGGAAACCAATCCCTCTTCAGAGTCTTGGAGAGACGACTTGTCTGTAGCTAAGTTAAACCACCTTCTCAATCAGCCTTTTCGTAGCCATAATCCCATCCGGCTCCGCCAGGCGCTCGCCCTCGTACTCAATTCCAAGATACCCCTTATACCCGGCTTAATTTTGCTTTTCTTTCCTGAATTTCCCATTTTTCGGGGCGGGAATGAATAAAAATTCGAAATATTTGAAAATTATTGAAAAAATTTTCCGAAAACGCTCCCCGTCACCATATATATATGTAGGAAACAAACTTTTTATAGGACTATGTCAAAGCTCATTGAAACCGATAAGATTCAGCCCGGAATGGTGCTGGAAACCCCCGTCGTAAACAAGTACGGACAAATGCTCCTCTCCCGGGGAGCCGTCATCGAAAGCAGGCATATTGCAATGCTTAAAACCTGGGGAGTTTCTTCCATCCTTATTTATAACGACCAGGAGGAAAATGAGGCCAGGGCTTACGACCCTGAACTGCTTAATAAGGCAAAAGAACAGCTGATGCAGAGAATGGGCTGGATCCCCCGGAACGCGGTTGAGGAGAATATGGTCGCAGCAGCAGTTGAACTCCTTCTTAAATAAACGAATTTAAGCATAACAGGACTCACTATGGACATAGTCGAAAAAATTACCGAAAGCATAAAGGACCTGCCGACTTTACCAACAATCTTCTACACGATCTCGGAGGCAATGAATAACCCGAGATCCACTACAGAGGATATTGCCAAAATTGTCTCTACAGACCAGGCCTCGGCCTTTAAGGTACTGAAAGTTGCCAACTCTCCTTTCTTCGGCTTCCGCGGCAGAATCGATACAATACCCCAGGCTATTCTGCACCTCGGCTTTAATGAGCTGAAAAATATTATACTCGCTCTTTCTGTTATAAAATTCTTTTCTAAAAGCAGGTATTCAGAACATATGAAACCGAAGGATTTCTGGGCACACTCAATTGCCGCCGGAATCTGCACCAGAATGCTAGGGGCTTCGGTTAAGGTGCCTAACCTGGAACAGTATTTCCTCGCCGGCATATTGCACGATATAGGAAAACTGCTCCTGCTAGACCTCCTTGGCGAAAAATACCTGGAAGTTTTCAGGATCATTGAGGAAAAAAACTGCCTTATCAGAGAAGCTGAAAGAACTTCCATTGGCATCGACCACGCTGAGGCGGGAAGACTCCTGGCCGAAAGATGGAAACTTCCCCCTGTAATTAAAAATACAATATATTTTCACCATTCCGGATTAAATGACGGCAAGACCGATACACTCGTCTCCTGCGTGCACGTGGCAGACATTGCGGTCAGAATGTTCGACCTCGGAAACCCGGGCGACAGGCTTGTCCCTCAGCCTAACATCAAGGCCCTTACTTCACTCGGGCTTTCGGCAAGCGTGTTTACAGATATCACTCCCGCCCTCATGGCAGACTTTAAGCAGACTATCAGCCATATACTGGACTAATAATATGCATAACGATAACCTTCAGCAGCTGAAATTGAATGATTCACTAATAAGGGAATTCTGGAAGAACGTTTTTTTCTACCACGAGGTTAAAGCCTCAGGTGTTCCGTTCGATGAACTGCTTAATGCGGGACTGAATGTTTTCCTTAATCTCGATATATGCAAAGCCCTGTCGCTATTTCTTCTTGATACTGAGTCCTTTGAATTCAGGCATAAAGTTTCTTTGCCCGCCCTCCCGGAAGAAAAAGCCGAAAGCTTCTTCCGTGAACTGGTTGATAACGGCCTTATAGCAAAGTCAATTTCCAGAAGCGACATTGTGATATCTGCCCCCACAAAGGAAAAGAATAATAATGACGTTCTTATTATACCTCTTATCAGCTTCACTGGCGTTGTCGGTTTTATAGTTGTTGAACTCGGCATTCCTGCATTCGAAATGGAACTGCAGCTGCTGAACCTTTTCAAAATGTACTCCGGCCACCTTGCAGCCGAAATTAAACTGAACTCGGTCCAAAATGAGCTCGGTACCATAAGGACTTCTTTTGAAAACGAATTTACACGCAAGGTAAACGGCCTCGTGCAGAGCAAAATGGAAATAATGAAAATTCTGGATTCGCTCCAGACCGGCATTTTCATCATTGACCAGAACAGTAACCAGATACTGGACGCAAACCAGGTCGCCCGTAAAATGCTCGGCATCCCTAAACAGCTTCTTATCGGCACTGAAAGGAACCGCTACTGCTCCTGCTGCAGGAGGAAAGAAAAATCTGAATGCGGCCTGTGCACCGATACAAGCTTCGCGGAATGCTCTATCATTAATGCGGACGGCACTTCATCTTACATAATCAGGAAAGTCCTGCCTATTAAACTGGGCGACAACGAGGAGTATTTTCTCGAAAGCTTTATGGATATTACCGAGCGCAGGCTTGCAGAGCTGGAGCTCCAGAAGCTGAAGGAAAGCCTCGAGGAAAAAGTAGCCGAAAGAACGGCAAGCCTCCACTTTATAAATGAGCTCTTAAGAAACGAAATAGACGAAAACAAAAAACTCTTTCTGGCCGTGGAACAGAGCCCTGTTGCTATTCTGATCTCTGACGCCGGATGGTGCACAGAATATGTCAACCCGTCATTTACAAATCTGACGGGCTATAGCCTGAAGGAGATACTGGGCGATATGCCGCCGCTATTGAAAAACGACATAGCAGATTTCCAGCTGCAGAAGGATCTTGTAGGAGTCGTGGTCGGCGGCCGTGAATGGAAACAGGAAATCTTAAGCCGGAAAAAAGACGGCGGACAGTTCTGGTCGGTTGTTACCGCAAGTGCCTTAAGAGACGACGAAGGCAATCTTTCGCATTACATTTTTATGCAGGAGGATATTTCCGAAAGAAAGATCATGCAGGATAATCTAAAGAAGGCCAAAGAGAAAGCGGAATCCTCGGCTAAAATTAAATCTGAATTCCTCTCTCTCATGTCCCATGAAATAAGAACGCCTGTAAACACAATGATGAACTTTGCATCTCTCCTGAAGATGGAATTAAATGAGCACATGACCCCCGAGATTGAAAACGGTTTTAACATGCTGACTAACGGGGGACTGAGGCTTATCAGGACCGTCGAGATGATAATCAGCATGGCGGAGGTGCAGACCGAAGGCTATGAGGCCCGCTTTGAAAATATGGATCTCAACAGCGACATAATAACCGGAAACCTTACGGAATTTGAATCCACCGCAAGAGCAAAGAAAATTCAGTTCAATTACACCAATAAAACCGAATCCGCCATGGTAAAAGTTGATGGCTATTCGGCTCTGCAGATCATACTGCACCTTCTGGACAATGCCGTAAAGTTTACAAAGAGGGGAGGGGTCGACGTTCAGCTTTTCAACGATGAAAATAAAAATGTTGTCTTTAAGGTTAAGGATACGGGCGTAGGTATTTCAGAAGAATTCATCCCGAAATTATTCACTCCTTTTTCGCAGGAAGAAGGCGGCTACACCAGGCGTTTCGAAGGCAACGGCCTGGGCCTTGCATTGGTCAAGAAATACTGCGACCTGAACAACGCATCAATAGAGGTGCAAAGCCACAAAGACCATGGCACAGCCTTCACCGTAACATTTAAGCCCGCTGCGTCCCATTTGTGAATGGCCGGGATTGAATAGCCACGAGCTTCAGCTCGTGGAATATTGCCCATTCCCCAATTGGGCT
>JAAXKN010000065.1 GCA_025612375.1 Ignavibacteria bacterium | reverse complement strand
ACAGATTTAATGAAGAGTGCATTTTTGCGAAAATTCTGAATTGTTGTCCATATTCAAAACTCCCTCTGAGCTGAATTTTTGTGCTAGTCCAAACTATGCTTAACCTTTCAAATATTTTCAGTCTATTTTTATCGAAGCCCATTGGTCAGAATTTGCTGCAGATCAGCATAATTTTTCAAGAAAGAACGCAGCCATTCTCTTCCAAATATTTATTGAAAATTACCAGGCGAATATAAGGAAAGAAAACTTTAGATTGATATAAAATTTAGCTAAATTCGCATGGGCAAGGTTTTGAACAGGCAGTTATCTGTAGTCTTAAATAGGCGAGTAATTGCAATTTATGTCAAAGGACATCTGCTTTTGAGAATAATAACTCAGTGTTTTATTCCCATTACGTCAGGGATTACACAGGGCTTACTATTTCCATTTTTTGGACTTTTAAATACAATATTGCTTGTATCAGAAATCCTAAAAATTAAAACAATTAATCAAAAAACCATTTTACAGTATCCGTTCCTTAGAGGCTGATAATTTTTTCTAAACCGCAGTAAAAGTATAGAAATATGAATAAAACCAAAGCAGCGCTTTCGCAGGAATTAGCTGTGCTAAAGCAGGATTATGCTAACCTGAAAGAAATGTATGAAAAAGAAATTCACGCTCGTATACATGTCGGCGGCGTTGCCCCAGATCCCGGCGGGAATATCAGTAAAGAATTTGCTCCCAAAAACGGAGAGCTTAGAATGCCCGACGGGCAGAGCGTGCGGCAGCTTTTTGAAGATTACATTAAGATGTATGCTTCCCGTGATGACAACCTCACAAATCACTTCAGCGATAACTTTTCAGGCTTTACCGGCGGCGGTGACTTTCTGGTCAAGGACAAAGAGAAATGGATAGCTATAACACGTCAGGATTTTGCACAGGTAAAGGAAACAATTCATATCGAAGTTAAGGATCTAGCCGTTCAATCGCTTTCCGATACAGTTGCGGTTACAACAGGGTTCTTTACAATTCACCTGCCCATTGAAGACCATATCCTTTCACGCGAAACAGCACGCCTGGTGCTCATCTTCTGCAAGGAAGAATCAGGCTGGAAGATATCGCACAGCAGTATTTCAATTCCTTATTACCTTGTCCGCGAGGGCGAAGTTTATCCGCTTAAGGAACTTACCGAGCGCAATGAAGCACTAGAAGAAACTGTAGCCGCACGCACCCTTCAGCTCTCAGAAGCAAATGAAAAGCTTCAAAATGCAAATGAAGAACTTGCAAGGGAGTTTACCGCACACAGACAGACAGTAGATGAACTCAGAAAAAGCGAACATAAATACCGCCTGCTCATTGAGAGCGCTAACGAGGCTATTGTAGTGATTCAGGATGGGATACCCAGGCTGACAAATGCGATGGCCAGTAATATGTCAGGCTATTCGAAAGAGGAGCTTGAGAAAACACAGTTTACTTCATTCATCCATCCGGAAGAACGTATACAGCTTGCCGAAAACCATCAAAAGAGAATGCGCGGTGAAGCTGTTCCCAATTATTATGTCTTCCGGCTGCTGACCAAAGATGGAAGTACACGCTGGATTTATATGAATGCTGTGCTTATTGACTGGGAAGGTTCTCCGGCAACACTGAACTTTTTGACCGACATAACCGAAAGCAAGCTGGCTGAAGAGGCCCTCGAGCAGAGCAACCAGAAATGGGAGGCCGTTATTGCAGCCTCACCGGATGGAATTGGAATGTTGTCGCTGGATGGGAAAATACAGCTTATTTCGGAAAAACTCGTTAAAATGCATGGGTATCCTGTAGAGGAAATGGAAAAATTTCTGGGCACTTCTGTTTTTGATTACATTGATCCTTCAGATCACCAATTACTTATCGACAATACACATAAACTGCTCTCGGGTAAAAAGATTGATCAGATAACTGAATATCTGGCTTTGAGAAAAGATAATAGCTGCTTTAATATCGATATAAATACAAGAGTATTGTATGATTCAGCCGGCAATCCTCAAAGTATTTTATACGTCGAGCGAGATATAACCAAACGCAAACTCGATGAAGCTGCCCTGCAGCAAAGCCGCCAGAAACTGGAGGCTATTATTTCAGCTTCTCCAGATGGAATAGGAATTATCTCACTGGATGGAAAGATGCAGTTTATGTCCGATAAATTAATTCAGATGTATGGCTATTCCATTGAGGAAAAAGATGAGTTAACCGGAAGACCGGCTTTTGATTTTATTGATCCTTCTGACCATAACAGGTTGACTGAAAATATGCATAAATTAATTACAGAACAAAGTGATCATAAGATAAGGGAATACCTCGCAATTAAAAAAGATAAAAGCCGGTTTTATATTGAGCTCAACTATACCGTTTTGCCTGATCCGGAGGGCAAACCTGCAAGCATCCTCTTTGTCGAACGCGACTCCACTGAGCGCAAACAAATAGAGGAGGAGACTAAGAAAATTAATCTCGAGCTTGCAGAGTTAAACGCAACCAAAGACAAGTTTTTTTCTATCATTGCACACGACCTTAAAAGCCCATTTCAGGGGTTGATAGGCTGCTCTCAAATTTTGTCATCTGAATATGACACTTTATCTGAAGATGAAAAAATGTCTTTCATCGGCAGTATTGAAGAACTCAGCCGCAATTCGTATAAGCTTCTTGAAAATTTACTCGACTGGTCAAGAATGCAAACCGGGCAGATGATTATTAATATGGAAGATTTTAATCTCCTGGTTGAACTCTACCCTACAATTTCTTTGGTAAAGCAAACTGCAAAGAACAAGAAGATAGAGTTTAATTACACAATAGACAATTCGATCTTCGTCAAAGCCGATAAGAATATGTTGTCTACTGTTGTAAGAAACCTGGCAGCTAATGCTATTAAATTTACAAATCCTGGAGGAAGAATTATTCTGGAGGCCAGGAAATCGGATAGCATAATTGAGGTTTCGGTTACCGATACAGGTATAGGAATCGAACAAGATATAATTGATAAATTATTTAAGATCGATAAGAGCGTAAGCAAAAAAGGTACAGCAAATGAACAAGGGACAGGCCTTGGCTTACTGCTATGTAAAGAAATGATTGAAAAGCATGGCGGTAAAATCCGTGTTGAAAGCAAAGTGGGTCATGGCAGTACGTTTTCATTTACAATTGAGCCAGCTTAACCGGAGCATTATAATGTTGTCTAATTTATTACGTAATCTTTTTGTCACATTAATATTATCATTCATCACACATGCCCAATCATTCCTTCTTGAAGGAACTATATATGACAGCTCTAATAAGCAGCCCCTTTCCTATGCTACGGTACAGCTTAAAGCGAACACTACAGGCACAACCACCAATAACCAGGGCCGCTTTACACTCGACCTCCCGCAGGGCAGTCATACTCTGATAGTAAGCTATATCGGCTTCAGGTCACAGGAGGTCAGAATTCAGATCCCTTATTCCCACAGGCTTGAGGTGTCACTCGACCCGTTGTCTATCGAGCTTCCCGAAGTTGTAATAAATTCCAAAGACGAGGATCCGGCCTATAGGATAATCCGCAAAGCTATAAGAAATAAAGGGAATAACATAAAGTCAGTTAACTCCTTTGAATATGATGAATACCGCAAGGGCATCTTCAAATCCGCTGGTAAGATCGCGTCTATAGATGAATCCTTCCTTAAAACTTTCAAAACAGGTGATAAGGAAAAGGAATTTACTATCGCATCCTTCAGGACGGAAAACATAAAGAAGAACGATAAGAATATTAATATGTTCAGGGGGATGAAAATAGATTTCTATAAGGATACCATCAGGATCATCGGAAATAAAATTCACCTTCCGCTTGCCCGGGATGCTTTCGATTATTATGACTATAAGCTTCTTGACGTTAAATCAACAGGTGAAAATTTAATATATTTTATCGGCGTAATTCCCCGTTCCGAGATACGTCCTTTGCTCACAGGAATGGTGCTTATTGAAGACAGCTCTTTTGCACTCGTCGGACTCGACCTTAAGAACAATAAGGGTGTTACAATACCGTTCATAACTGACCTCAGCTTCAGGTTTACTGAAAGAAAGGTCAAACTGGACGGACTCTGGTTCCCGCAGTACCTTGAATCATATATCTCAATGGGACTAAGTTTCCAGGGTCTGCTTTTCGTAGAAAAACTCGAGCTCGAGACGTTCAGAAGCTTTTCAAATCAGACAACAAAATTTTCCGAACCCGATTCCCTTTTCTCTCCGCAGAAATATGCTTTTGCAAAATTCGGCTACAGGGATACTGCTGCTGCAGGGGCTTCTTCTGAAGGCGATACAAGTAAAACCACGGTTAAAAAGAATGTCTTTAAACCCGTAATGCTTACCAGGGCCGAAACAGACTCACTGCGCCCGATACCACTAAATGACAAAGAGACATCAGCCTATAAGGAGCTTGACAGTACGAAAAGACCCGAGAAAATGATTAAGGCAAAAGGAGTATTGGCCACCTATGCTGATATGCAGGGAGAGCACAAGGATTCAGGCGACAGTTTCTGGGGAAAAGCTGCGGAGACTTTCATTTCCTATATTAATTTTAAGAATACCCGCGTCGAAGGTATTGGACTCGGACTCAGATACGACCATGCTAATGATACCGCTTACATTTTCGGCATATCGGGACTTTATCCTTTCGGACTGAAGAAACCCGAAGGCAGCGGCTATTTTGGTTTAAGGCTTGGTGATAAACATGCACCGCTTGTAACTCTGGGACTCTTCAGCCAGGTTGAAAGATGGAATAACATCACACTGTTTCCCGAGCTGATGAATTCACTGAGCATCACTTTCGGCCTCGAGGATATTTTTAATTACTACAAAGCCGAAGGCTACAATATAAATATCAAAAAGGAATGGAAAGGCTCACATAATTCGCCTGACCGCTCTCTGATGTTCGGCTTTACTTCAGAAAGACAATCATCAGTCAGTGATATTTTCAATCACAGGATATTTACTTCGAGATTTGCCAAAAGAATAAATCCTGAAATTAAAGAAGGTCTCGACAACAGGCTGTCATTAAATTATATATCCGGGACAGATCCACTGAAATTCCAGGTCTATTCTGAAAGCGGATTCAGTCTTCTTACTGATCTTTCACTGAAAGAACTCGGAGGCGATTTCGGTTACCTGAAAGCTTACTCCATCTGCCAGCTCAGGTTTAATACTATCTTCGATGAACTTATGTTCCCTCCGTATATGCTCGTAAGGCTGGAGGGGGGAATAGTACACGGCACCTACGGCCTGCAGCACATTTTGACTCCTGAAAACTCACTGGCCTTTCTGTCAACATTCGGTGCCTTCAAAGGGTTGAATCCTTACGAATATGTTGGTGACAAACTGGCAGCAGTTCACGTTGAGCATAACTGGCGCAGTGTGATCTTTCAGTCCCTCGGCTTAAGGTCATTAGCCGAAATGAACATTGGCATAATAACCGGTGCAAGCGCATTTAAGATGTGGAATGACTCAGGTGTCATCAAAACAGCCGGAGACATCCCGGTCTACTGGGAAGTATACGGAGGCTTCACAGGCTTTCTGACAGTCCTAAGACTCGAAGCCGCCTACACCTCAAATAAAATTTTCGTCCTCCGCACCGGCTTCAATATAAGTTTATAATTAAAGAGGGGTGGTCCCGGCGAGTCGGGAACGGGGTGTGTAAATTATATGTTGTCACCGGGTAGAGGGGTTATCCAATTGACAACCCCACCCCCACAGAACCAGGCGTGCAGATTTCCCGCACCTGGCTCTTCAAGGAACGATTCACAGCATTGCGTATTGTCCCATCTTCTCATATGGAATATGAAGCTTCGGACGCAATATCGGATACGATTTCTTTATCTCGTGATATTTCTCCCATTTTACTCTTCCTCTCCAGCTTCGGCTGCTTAGCATCTTAACCCACATCCTTTCGGTTCTGCGGTAAACTTTGAGTAATGAACTTAGGTTTCCTCCTAATCCATAGTAGTTGTAATGACCTCTAAGGATCTCATTTATTTTCTTTACCTGATCTATTATTTTCCAGTGCCTTATTTCCTTTATCTTTTCTGTAATATTCTTAATACTTCTTCTTAACCTGGTCTTTTCGGTTTTTCTTCCTACAGTGAATTTTCCATTACGGTTTCTGGTACAATAGTGAGTAAAGCCCAGAAAATAGATAGTCTCCACTTTCTTGCCTTTCCCTTTTGTACTTCCTTGCGCAAACCTTCCAAACTCAACAAGTCTTGTTTTGTTTGGTTCAAGTTCCAAGGCGAACTTCGCAAGTCTTTTCTCCAATACTTCACGAAATCTTACTGCATCTTCTTTATGCTGGAAGCATACAATAAAATCATCAATGTATCGGATGAGATAGCACTCTCCTTTTAGTCTTGGCTTTATGGCTTTTTCAAACCATAAGTCCAATACATAATGTAAGTATATATTACTCAGGAGAACACTGATTGATCCACCCTGAGGTGTTCCCGTCTCACTTGCATGGAATTTACCTTCTTCCATTACTCCTGCTTTCAGCCATCTTTTAATGAGGCTGATTATTCTTGGGTCTCCGACTCTATGTTCAACAAACCTGATTAGCCATCCATGGTCCAGACTCCCAAAGAAGTTCTTCAAATCAGCCTCAAACACCCAGTTTACTTTCCTGCCCATCACTATACTGTTTAAGCTGGCAAGTGCATTGTGTGCGCTTCTGCCGGACCTTCCTCCAAAAGATGAGTTAAGGAAATCCTGTTCGTATATTGCATTTAATACAGCAGTTACACTTCTCTGAAGTGCTCTGTCTGCAACACTTGGAATTCCAATTGGTCTTCTCTCAGCCTTGCCCGGCTTAGGTATCCACACCCTGCGTACTGCTGGCGGCTTGTAGCTTTTCCTGTGAACAGAAGTTATCATCTCACCTATCCACAGGTCAAAATCCTTCTTTGCAGTTTCTACACCTATCCCATCTATACCAACTGCTGAATTCTTTGAAATATGACATAGATTATCATAAATCATTTCTTTCCTCAGGTGGTGTGTTAGTGATGTAAAGACTAAGTTTGTTTCCTTTAGAGCTTTCGCTGCTATTTCTTCCAGTTTTGTTTTCATAACTGAATATTTCCTTACTTTGAATTAAGGTTCGTAACCTCCCTTTGAATGGAGCTTATGTTTCCTTGGAAAGAATTCATTCTCTG
Organism: Ignavibacteria bacterium; assembly: GCA_025612375.1. NCBI lineage: Bacteria > Pseudomonadati > Ignavibacteriota > Ignavibacteria > Ignavibacteria bacterium. The sequence continues at coordinate 6,343 of JAAXKN010000065.1, read as the reverse complement.
CTGACCGCTTCCCCATGTAACAGGCATTCCCTTGTCTCAGAGTACTATCAGTCAGTCTGACTTCCCTTTTGGTCTTTTTCCTGATCATTCTTGCTTTTGTGAGCTTGTCTGATCTTTATCAGCCTCCGTGCTGAAACCCTAAGGGATCTCCCGTGTTCCTGTGAGATCCATTGAATGCATGCTGTAGGTACGAATCCCGGAGACAACGCAGTGCCCTCGCCTGAATTATCGGACACTTTGTTACTGCCTTCCCCTTAATAGGACAAAGGTCGGCTGCCTCGTAAGTCTTTAATATCGGGACTAATTATCCTCTTCACTTTATTCCGGCCTGCATTCTTCCTGTCTACGCTTCGCAGTCTGTGTTACCACAACCCACGCAAGACTCGGTAAATAGCTGCTGGCTAAGCTCTACTATTATGGTTATCTCAAACCATCTGTCTCTCACAAACTTTTCACGGCGCAACCTATTCAAAACTCCATCTGAGCTGAAATTTTATCGAAATTATAACTAATTCTTCATCAGTAAAATAATTCTACATTTTCACAACTATCAACTCAGTCAATATTTCTCTAAAAACACCTGAATTGTTACCAAGAGAGCATAGCTATCCCCTTCCCATTCAGGATAAGTTTTTTCAATTAAAGAAAGTTTATTAAGCAGCTTGTCTGAAGTAGACGTGGTGTAACCCGTTCACAGCAGGAACTTTCTTAATCTTTCCTGCAACTTGAACTGGTCTTCCTTCAGGTGAGTCCTTGTTGATTCCGAGGTGAGTTCTATACTTATTATAATAGGACAGGTATTCAGAAAGTACACACTTCAAATGATCCTCATTCAGAATGATTACATGATCCAGGCATTCTCTCTTAATGCTTCCTATTACCCGTTCAACATAGCCGTTCTGCCATGGTGATCGGTAGGATGTTACAATCTGTTGAATTCCCAGATTCTTTACTCCATTTGTAAAGACACTGCCATATCTTGCATCACGGTCACGTATCAGATATTTCGGAGTGTCATAATCAAAGAGCAGATTCCTTATCTGCTGAAGTGTCCACTCTGCTGTTGGATTCTTCGTGACATTGAAGTGAATAACCTTTCGTCTATTATGCTCTATTACAACAAGGACATGAACCAGCTTGAAATTAATTGTCGGCACAGTAAGGAAATCAATGGAGATGATTTCTTTGGAGTGGTTCTTCAGGAATGTTTTCCATCTCCGCCCTGTTGTTCTTCCATTTCTTTTAGGAATATACCTTTGAACAGTTGACTGTGAGATGTTGAATCCAAGTTTCTTTAGTTCTCCATGAATACGTGGCACACCCCAGAGAGGATTATCATTTGCAATCTGCCGTATGAGATCTATTACTTCCCTGTTAATATTAGGTCTTCTGCCATTGTGCCTGCTTTTCCTTCTCCAGTAGGACCTGAAAGCCGTTCTGTGCCATTTGATTACTGTCTCAGGTTTTACGATAAAGATTTTATCTTTCCAGTTAGACAGAAGATCTTTTCATTATGCTGAAGACTAACCGGTCAGTTCTCTTTATTTGTAGTTTCGGATTTGTTCTTTGCAGGATCTCAATCTGTTTTCTTAAGATTATGTTTTCAAGTCTTAGCTGAGCTTTGGTTTTGAAGAAGTTCAACTGCCATGTCCAGCCGTTTTCTTCTGTCTGGGCAAATAAATTAAATGAAAGAATTAGAAAAAGGCTTAAAGCAACAATCCAGCTTAGAAAGGGAGATTTTGTTTTCATGTTCCTGATCCTTTGTCAAGTTTCATAAACCAGGCATAATCATCTTTTAAGATTATGCAGCGAGAAAAATAGCCCTCAAAGGAATAAATGTAAATGGTACTAATACTATATTTTACAAGTAAAACAAAAAGGGTCATAAGTACGTTAATTTCAAGCACTTACAAAAGGAGTTTTTTTTAAAAAGGAGAAACTTGTCAGGAATTTTGAGGAAAACAGGGGGTATTGATACCCCCTGGTAGTATTACTACTACGCCAGAATGTTGTAATTTCTGAACAGTAAAGCTCAGGCAGAAGCTCCCTAAAAGAAGCTTCTGCCATGGCTTTTATATTAGAGGGGGATTACTTTAACAGGAGCATCTTTCCGTTTTTTGTAAAGTTGCCGGCACGGATTTCATAAATGTACATTCCGCTGGGAAGATGGGATGCCTCAAACTGAACCTTGTAACTTCCGGCTGTCTGTTCCATGCTCATAAGCGTCTGAACTTCACGGCCAAGCATATCGTAAACTTTTAATTCTACATGTGATGCTTTGGGTATTGTGTAGCTGATTGTAGTTGCCGGGTTAAACGGATTCGGATAGTTCTGGCTGAGTGTGTAAGTGTTTACAGCCGGCGGATTGTTTTCAACCGCAAGCAGCTGCGACGCAAGCAGCTGGGTTAAATCGTACTTCCACAGATTGCTACCGGCTGCCAGGAATAAACAGTTTTCCTTTACCGCCAGCGCATTTGGCAATAATATTATTCCATCGGGCAGCCCCGCCGTAATATCTCTCCACTCGGTACCGTTTATATTTGCAGAGTATACTTTGATTTTTGTCGTACCTTTACTGAATCCCGTAAGAAAAATGAGGCTGTCGGCTGCTAATGCGTTATAGGCACTCAGGCGCGGCTCAACAGGAATTTCAAATTTCTCCCAGCTTTCACCGTCATCTGAGGAGCGGTACAAAATGCCGTCTTCTTCCAGAAAAACATATTTGCTGTTGGCAAATATGAGGGGTAATCCCGGCAGCTGAAGATTTCCTGAAATATCTTTCCAGCTCAGTCCCTCATCTGAGGACTTGAACAGACCATTGCCAAACTGCGCCGCATACAGCGTCTTATTATGTGAGAACAGCAAATCCACCTGGGCGTAGGAAGGGGTAGTAAAAGACAGAGTATCCCAGGATTCTCCATAATTGGTGCTCTTAAGAATAAGCTTTGGTCCAACAGGACAGAAAAGAGTCCTTCCGCTTATTGTCATTGACCCTATACCCATGCGGCCTGATAAAATTGTCTTCCAGGTATGGCCTCCGTCATCTGAGCGGAGTACACACGGCTTGACTTCTGCTACAGTATCAGCCACAATGTTCCAGTGCCCATAAACGAATATGGTATCATTCAGAAATAAAATGTGCTGAGGCTCAGGGGCAGTAAACGAGCTCAGGCTGTCCCACGTTGCCCCGTTATCTTTAGAGCTGTAGAAATCATCCTGGGAAATAGCATAAAGAAGGCTGTCTTTGGCTGCTATGTCCTGCGCGCCGCGCCCATTAACCCGCTTTAACCCATTGGGCTTGTATGCATGCGGAAAAAAGAACTGTGAAAACGATCGACTTCAGCAAAATTCTGTTCATTATAGCCTCCGTTTTAACTGGTTTGTTCCATTACTGAAATTTATAACAGGAATTATAAGAATATAATAACTTCATTTTGTAAGGGCAAACACCGGAACTCCATCGGGATCTGCTTTAATTTCTTCATTTTCCCGACACCTTCCGTATATCTAACACCGCAATTTAAGGCTTTTAAAATAAATCTCAAATGTTTATGCTACGCCAGAATGTTGTTCTTATAGGCGTATCTTATCAGCTGGGCTGTGTTCGTTACGTTAAGTTTTTTCATCATCGCGGCCCTGTGCTTGTCTATGGTCTTTTTGCTGAGGTTCATCTTTTCAGCTATTTCTGCGCTCTGCAGGCCTTCACATATAAGCTTCAGGATCTCAAGATCGTTATCAGTTAATTCGGGACCATCTCCGGCAATCTCCTCTTTATCGTCATCATACCTTTCCATGATACGGCTAAGCTTTTCTTCAGTATAGCCGCTTCCGAAATATCTTTCGCCGCTATTGACCGTCTCAATTGCATATACCAGGTCACCTTTTGCTATGGTCTTATTTATCAGTCCCAGTCCTCCGGCCCTGAGGACCTTATAAACGATCTCCATGGAATCGTGGACAGAGAGGAAAAGGATCCTGGCATCTTTATCTTTCAGCAATATTTTTTCCGCCGCCTCTATGCCCGACAAGCCCGGCATGGATATGTCTGTTACCACAACATCCGGTCTTAAGTCAAAGTATTTTGTAATAAGTTCACGCCCGTCGCCTGCCTCACCGGCAATATAAATATTAGGAACGCTTTCAAGCAGGCTTGCAATTCCGTGCCTTACCAGGTGGTGGTCATCCGCAAGCAATATGCGTATTCTTCCTGCTGCCATAATTTATTCTCCCAAAGGGAAATTAATCATTATTACTGTCCCCTCCCCCGGCGAGGTGATTATTTTGAATGTGCCGCCGTGCATTTCGGCTCTTTCCTTCATGTTCCTGATACCCATTCCCTTATGTTTAATTTTATCGCTTAAGTCAAATCCCGCGCCGTCATCTGAAATCATCATGCGCAGGCTTTTGTCCTTCTTTGCCAGTTCAATATTATATTCCTTTGCGCCGGAATATTTTATAATGTTGTTTACCGCCTCCTGTATGATCCTGAAGATGCTGATTTCAAGGTTTATGTTCAGCCTTTCCTTCATGCCGGTAAACCGGACGTGCCCTTTTACGGGGCTTTGGATGTCAAAAGTATCTATGAGGTTAATGATGGAAGAGTGGAGACCTGTTTCTTCCAGCGCGCTTGGAATAAGCGAATGCGCCATAGCTCTTAAATCGCCCGAGATACCCTCAATAAGCCTGCTGTTCCTTAATAGTTCAACTGATTCGTCGCTGCCTGTCAGTTTAGAAATATCGTTCTGAAGGCTGAGCTTAAGGATTACCATCTTCTGACCAATGTCGTCGTGGAGCTCGCGTGCTATCCTTTTTCTTTCCTCTTCCACTTTTTCCTGGAGATATTTTGAAAAGCCTTTCAGTTCTTCTTCTTTTTCTTTCAGGCTGCTTACGTCATGCATATAAGCCTGTGCAATACGCAGGTCGCTTATACCTTTTACATGGACTGAAAAATACCTGCCCGCGAAACTAAAATCAAATTCCATTTTTTTATTGAGGCTGATAAAATCCGCGCTATTAATTTTCAGAGAAGGGAAAACGTCTGTTATGGGTTTACCCACAATATTGCCCAGGCCGCTTTTCTCAGCCGCGGGGTTGATGAAGATTATTTCTCCTGAGCTGTTAATCCTGAGGACGGGATCGGGGTCCAGTTCGGCAAACATTGCCATGAGGCGGATATTATTAACTTCAGCCGCCTGTTTTTCCAGGAGCATCTTTTTCTGTCTGGGGAGGATTGAATTTCTCATTGCAAAAAACATAACGGCAAAGATGATTACAGCCGTAAGAAGCGAGAAGAAAACAGGATTGCTGAAGTTTAAGAGCACGGTCAGGTACTGATGCAGTTCCTTCTGAAGAGGCGTAATTATGGTTAAAAGGTGATGCATGTCCCTAGCTCTTAAGTTTTTCTGAGAACTCTGCAACAAACTGCTTTTTGCGTACCGGGGATTTGAAGGTTTTATTGACCTCGTCAATGGCGCGGTAGATCCTGCGCTCGGATACTTCGGGCAGGATTTCACGGATTGCCTTACAGAGATAAAACTTATCCTGGTACTGCTCGCAATAGATATATTCTTTCCATAGCGAGCCTTTAAGTAGGCTTTTAACCGTGTTTTTATCCATGAAAAATTCCCGGCATTTTTAAGGCAAATATAGCCTTTATATTTTAAATTGAAAGTAGTACTGATACTACTTTTTCAAAAAGGCTGTTTTTAGCTTAAATTCAAAGGATTTTTCTAATAATTTATATTTAACCGCCGCCGGATGGGTAGTATTAGTACTATCGGGGGTATTGATGCTTTATGTATAGTCAGGAAGTCTTTCATCAGTGCCGCATTTAACACGGGAGTGATAAATTCCTTTTTAAAAAGGAAAAAGCCCGTTACAAAGTAGCGGGCTTTATGAAAAAACTCATTTTGGAATTAACTTAATGTTAACGGCCGCCCTGAGGTGCGGTACGCTGCTGCGGGACTGATCCCTGAGTGGGAACATTACCAGATCTCTGAATTACGCTTTCTCTCTGGTTTACTGTTGACTGCCCCGGCAGGAAGAATAAGTTAATGATAATAGTAAGGACCACCAGAGCTCCAGCAAGCCACCATGTGCCCTTGCTTAAGAAATCTGCCGTTCTTCTTGAGCCAAACATTGTTCCAAAGTTAGCTGCTCCGCCGAATGTACCGGCCAGACCGCCGCCTTTGCTTGACTGCATGAGTATCATGATTACCAGTAATGCAGCAATTATTACTGAAATAAATACTAAGAATGTATACATTTAACTTCTCCCGTTGAATTGTAGCGGGGGAGGGATTCGAACCCCCGACACATGGATTATGATTCCATTGCTCTAACC
>JAAXKN010000064.1 GCA_025612375.1 Ignavibacteria bacterium | reverse complement strand
CTTTAATCTTTAAAAAATATTGGGAATTAAAAAAAGTTTGTAAAATACTCTTGATTCATCTAAGGAAATTTTAATATATTACACCTCAGATTTATGAAAACACAAAACAGAACATATAGCTTTAATTTAACTAAGTCCTCTTGGGGAAGCTGGTGGCGTATAATTATATATGGAGACTTAGTGAATTAAAGCGGAGTAATAGATTATTATATTTAACCTTAAAAAGCCCTTCTTAGTTTACTAAGAAGGGCTTTTTTTTTGTACATGGGAATAAGATGAAATTTACAGATTTTGAAAAACTGGCTCTTCAGTATAACCTTATACCGGTTTATGAAGTAATTACGGCTGACCTTCTGACGCCTGTTCTTGCATACCTTAAGATAAGGCAGGAGGACAGACACTGCTTCCTTCTGGAATCGGTTGAGGGGAAAGAGGCTCTTGGCAGGTATTCTTTTATTGGGAAAGATCCTAAGAAATTCTTTTTCAATCACGGGGAAAATCTTACCGTTTCGGAAGGGGGCAAAGAGACTGTTATAAAAAAGAATCTTTTTGACTATATACGCAGTGAGATGAACTTAAGGCGGTGCCCGGTCCTGGACGAGCTCCCTTTCTTTACGGGCGGCCTTGTGGGCTATATAGGTTATGAGAACATAGGGCTGATAGAAAACGTGATCGATTTTAAGGGATGTGAAAGTGAAAACCCGGATTCCATTCTGGGGCTTTATGAAACGCTGATTGCATTTGACCACTACAAGCACCAGATCATTTTAATTACCAATGTTCCTGTAGAAAGAAGTACAAACCTTGTAAGCGCATTTCATCGGGCAAAGGAGAAGCTTTCGGAACTAAGGAAAGAGCTTTTAGGGGCAGTTGACTTCAAATCCGATTTCCATCTTACCGGTGAGGTTGAAACGAGCATCGAGAGCAGTGAATTTAAGGCTCTTGTGCTTGAAAGCAAAAAGAGGATCACAGAAGGGGACATTTTCCAGATAGTGCTTTCAAAGCGGTTTTCTTCGGGCTATGAAGGGGACCTCCTGAACGTCTACAGGGCGTTAAGAATACTGAACCCATCACCTTATATGTACTTTCTTGAATTCGGAGGCAGGCTAACCGTTATCGGCACTTCGCCGGAGAACCTTGTAAAAGTTAAAAGCCGCACAGTTGAAACGATGCCAATTGCAGGCACAAAAAAAAGGGGCGGGACTCCGGAAGAAGATAAAAAGCTGGAGGAGGAGCTTGTAGGTGACCCCAAGGAGCAGGCTGAGCACGTAATGCTCCTGGACCTGGGGCGGAATGACCTTGGGCGTGTATGTGAATTTAATTCAATTAGAGTTGTGCAGCAGATGGCGGTGCAGAGGTATTCACACGTAATGCACATGGTCTCACGTGTGGAAGGAAAGCTGGATAGTGAAAAAGACTGTGTGGATGCACTTAAGGCGTGCTTTCCGGCAGGCACTGTAACAGGAGCGCCGAAAATAAAGGCTATGCAGCTTATAAAAGGGTATGAAAGGCAGAGTAGGAACGTTTATGCCGGGGCGATAGGGCACATAGATTTTTCAGGGAACATGGATATGTGCATTGCAATACGGACCCTCTTTGCCGGAGGAGGCAAAATACACTGGCAGGCAGGAGCAGGAATTGTTGCCGACAGCATTCCGGAGCTTGAGGAAAAAGAGATAAGAAATAAATCAGAAGTGTTACGCCGTGCCTTAATATATGCTGGAGGGATAGATGAAGATACTTGTAATTGATAACTACGACTCATTCACTTACAACCTTGTGCAGCTTTTGGGAAGCTTCGGGCATGAGCTGGCGGTAAGAAGGAATGACTTTATAGATGAAGAGGAGATAAAAAGAATTTCTCCGGATAAGATTGTTATATCACCTGGTCCCGGGCGCCCCGAAGACTCCGGGTTTTCACTGGGGGTGCTGGAGAAGTTCAGCCGGAAGGTTCCAACTCTCGGCGTGTGCCTGGGGCATCAGGCAATAGGCTATAGTTTCGGGTGCAAAATCATCAAAGCTCCTTTAATGATGCACGGCAAGACCTCGGAAATTCAGCACGACGGGCGTACAATATTTAAGGGCATAAGCCAGAGGTTCAAAGCTACAAGGTATCACTCTCTTATAATCGAAAGAGAAAGCTTGTCAGAAGATCTTGAGATCTCGGCTGAAACCTGTGACGGAATTATTATGGGGGTAAGGCATAAACGCTATCCGGTTGAAGGGATACAGTTTCACCCGGAATCGATATTAACTACGGAAGGCAAAAAAATAATTAATAACTGGTTAGAACTATGATGAAGCAATACCTGGAAAAAGTGATTTCAAAAGAAAACCTTTCTTTTGATGAGTCCTATTACGTTATGGATCAGATAATGAGCGGGAATATTAATACATCCCAGCTTTCGGGATTTCTGATTGCCTTAAAGGCAAAGAAGGAAACGCCCGAAGAGATAGCAGGCTTTACAAAGGCCATGAGGGATAAAAGCATAAAGGTTAATACAGATACAAGCAATCTTATTGACGTCTGCGGAACCGGGGGCGATTATTCGGGAACATTCAACATTTCAACAGCTACGGCTTTTGTTGTTGCAGGCGCGGGTGCAAGAGTGGCAAAGCACGGCAACCGTTCAATTTCCAGCAAGTGCGGCAGCGCCGACGTGCTCCTTGAGCTTGGCATAAACATAAACTTGCCGGCAGAGGATACGTCCAGGGCGCTTGATGAAGTCGGGATAGCCTTTCTGTTTGCGCCCAACTATCATCCTGCAATGAAATATGCCGCCGCTGTAAGAAAAGAGCTCGGGATAAAAACCGTGTTCAATCTTCTGGGGCCCCTTACAAATCCTGCCGGGACAAGAAAGCAGCTAATCGGGGTTTTTAACAAGGATGCCTCCGAAGTGCTTTCAAAAGCCGCGATGTACCTGGATATGGACAAAGTGTGTTTTATTAATACGGGTGACAGGTTTGATGAAATTTCACTTACCGAGCCCACATGCGTTTATGAATATTCTAAAGGCGGCAAGGGTTCATTTTATGAGATATCAAATGAAACTTTTGATTACCCGGAAGTAAAAATTGATGAGCTGAGGGGGAATACACCTGAGGACAATGCGGCAATAATACTGGACCTTTTTGAAAAGAGGAAGAAGAATTCAGCGTTCTATGTAATTGCAGCCAATGCCGCTATGGCCCTCTACTGCGCGGATTTTTCGGACAACCTTATGGACTGCAGACAGGCCGCAGAGGAATCTATATTAAACGGAGCAGCTCTGGCAAAGCTGAACAGCCTCAAACACTTTGGAGCAAAAGCAGCATGAGTATTCTGGACAAAATTATTGAAGCAAAAAAAGAAGAAGTAAAATGCCTCCGGAGCAGGTACAGCCTGAGGGACTTTCAGGAAACGCCTTATTTTGAAAGAAGTGTTTTAAGCTTAAAGGGCAAAATTGAAAGTGAGCAAAATCTATCAATTATCGCTGAAGTTAAAAAAGCAAGCCCTTCAAAAGGGCTGATAAGAAAGGACTTTAATCATCTTGAAATTGCACACACATATATGGAAAACGGAGCCAGTGCAATTTCTGTTCTTACAGATAAAGAGTTCTTTCAGGGGAGTATTGATTTTCTTAGGGATATAGCAGAGATAAGGACAATCCCTGTTTTAAGGAAAGATTTCATAATAGACATATTCCAGGTATATGAGGCAAAGGCGAAGGGGGCAGATGCAATGCTCCTTATTGCTGAGGCGCTTTCAAAAAGCCAGATCTCGGAACTCACACATGCAGCCACGGAGGCAGGGCTTGAAGTACTGCTTGAAGTTCATTCAGAAAGGCAGCTTGAGAAAATCGATTTCAGCGTGAACAGGCTCATCGGGATCAACAACCGTAATCTTGAAAATTTTGTAACAGATCTGAAAACAACTTCGGATGTATCGCGTGCATTGCCTTCAGATGTTGTTATAGTTTCTGAAAGCGGGATTCAAAGCCGTGAAAGCGTTGAAGTAATAAAAAATACCAGAGCCGGAGCCATTCTTGTAGGGGAGCATTTAATGAGGAAAAGTGATGTTGCCTTAGCCTTAAAGGAATTAAGGGAGTGGTGCAAAAAATGAAGGTGAAAGTTTGCGGTATAACAAACGCACGTGATGCTTTGCTCTGTGAGGCTTTAGGGGCCGATATGCTGGGCTTTATTTTTTACAGAAAGAGCCAGAGGTTTGTTGAATACAGTGCCGCAGGGGAAATAATAGGAAAGCTGAATCCGGAAACTAAAACAGTAGGTGTATTTGTAAATGAGACTGCTGAGAGGGTAAACGAGGCTGCCGGGCATCTCGGATTAAGCGCCGTACAGCTGCATGGAGATGAAAAGCCTGAAGAGGTAAGTAAGATCATGTATCCCGCAATAAAAAGTTTCAGGATAAAGGAGGGGTTTGATTTTTCAATTCTTGATTCATACAGGAATGCAAGGGCACTTCTGGATTCCTTTGCGGGCAATCAGCTTGGAGGCACGGGAAAAAGTTTTAACTGGGAAATAATACCAGACGATATTAAAAGCAGAATCATTCTGGCCGGAGGCGTATCGGCCTCCAATATAGGTTACATATATAGTACAATAAGGCCTTATGCAGTTGATCTATCTTCCTCACTGGAAAGCGAACCTGGAAAGAAAGATCACGCTAAGGTGAAAGAATTTTTTAATCTTCTGAATAATTACAGATGAAAGCAATTATAAAAGGTGGAATAAATGATTGATAACAGTGAATACAAGCAGCCCAAAGGTAAGGGCAAATACGGGAAGTATGGAGGGCGGTTTGTCCCGGAAACTTTAATAAATGCCCTGGAAGAGCTGGAAGCGCTCTACAACAAAGTAAAGACTGACGAGAAATTTATTTCTGAATTTCATGATCTTCAGAAAAACTATAACGGGCGCGAGACGCCGCTGACGTTTGCAGAAAGGCTGACCGAGCGCTACGGGAAGGCAAAAATATACTTAAAGCGCGAGGACCTTTGCCACACGGGAGCCCATAAGCTGAATAACACTTTAGGGCAGATCCTTCTGGCCAAAAGGCTGGGGAAGAAAAGAATTATTGCCGAGACAGGAGCCGGGCAGCACGGGGTTGCTACGGCAACAGTCTGTGCCAAGTTCGGTCTTAAGTGCGAGATCTTTATGGGTGAGACCGATATTGAGCGCCAGAAGATGAACGTCTACAGAATGAAAATGCTGGGAGCCGAGGTAAGGCCTGTTACCTCCGGCAGCAGGACACTGAAGGATGCAACAAATGAAGCCATACGCGACTGGGTGGCTAATGTCAAGGATACATATTATATAATCGGCTCTGTTGTAGGGCCTCATCCGTACCCACAGATAGTGAGGGATTTTCAGTCGGTGATCGGTAATGAAACCTACCGCCAGATCCAGAAGGCTGAGGGGAGGCTGCCGGACTATATACTTGCCTGTGTGGGAGGGGGCAGCAATGCAATGGGTATGTTCTACAGGTTTTTAAATGAAGACGTTAAACTTATTGGCGTTGAGGCAGCAGGGCTTGGAATAGATTCAGGAAAGCATTGTGCTTCACTTACCCTGGGTAAAGACGCAATATTCCAGGGAATGAGGACTTATGTTCTTGAGGATAGCGACGGGCAGATAAATGAAGTGTACTCGATCTCAGCGGGGCTGGATTACCCGGGCGTCGGGCCCGAGCACAGTTTTCTTAAAGATGAGCATAGGGTTCAGTACGTTTCAGTAACCGATGATGAAGCAGTAAAAGCCACAATTGATCTTTCGAGGTATGAAGGAATACTCCCGGCACTGGAAAGCGCGCATGCAGTGGCATACCTGGAACACCTTGTGCCGAAGACAAAGAAGGGTGAAATTGTTGTTGTCAACGTAAGCGGAAGAGGCGATAAGGATCTTAACACCATAATCAGGTACATGGAGGATAAATTATAATGAACCTATCCCAACATATAGATGCAGTTAACAAGAGAAATGAAAAGGCGCTTTCTGTGTTCTTAACCGCGGGTTTCCCGTTTAAGGAAAATTTTACGGATACGGCTTTAAGCGTGCTGGATTCGGGTGCTGATATACTGGAGCTGGGGATTCCCTTCAGCGACCCTCTTGCAGACGGGCCTGTGATTCAGCATTCATCGCAGATTGCACTCGAAAATAAGGTTAATATTAAGTGCGTACTTGAATATACTTCAAAAATTAAAAGCAGGACGTCAAAGCCTGTTGTTCTGATGGGTTACGCAAATCCGGTATTAAATTACGGGCTTGAAAAGTTTTTTTCAGATGCCTCAAACGCGGGAGCCGACGCTGTGATAATTCCGGATGTTCCACTTGATGAATATGATGAGTTTTATGAAACGAACAACGGACTGCTGGATACTGTAATGCTTACGACCCCATATTCATCAACAGAAAGAATTGTGAAGGCTGATGAGTTAAGCCGGGGATTTATCTATTGCGTCAGTGTATATGGAACAACAGGGGAAAGAGTGAGCTTTTCCAAAGAGACTCTTCAGGCACTGGAAGAAACGCGGAAAAAGATAAAGAAAAACAAAATGCTGATTGGATTTGGAATATCAAGCCCTGAAAGCATAAGGAGCATAGCGCCTTTTTCTGACGGCGTTATAGTAGGAAGCGCCATAATTAAGAAGCTTTTTGAAGTAAGAGAGGGAAAGAGTATGTCGACTGTAACCGACTATGTGAAAAGCCTGAAAGAAGCGTGCCTGGGAGGCTGAAAAGGGCCTAAGATTATTGAAATTGAATGGGCAGTTAAAATAGTCTTTGTATCAAATTATTATTGCCATATTTTTTAAGAAGGCAGCCTTCGTCTGCCTTTTTAATTGTTTAATGAGTTATTAAAATGAATTGGTACAAAGTTATTTATGAAGGCACTTAAGTATATAGTTATTGTAATAGGAATTCTGGCAATTCTTGCCGCCGGCGGTTATTTAGCTGTAAAGCTTACACATTCAGAAAAGCAGCTCTCAGAACGTTTTCTCCCGAAGCTCAGGAAAGCAGAAATTCAGGTTGTGGATCTCAAGTCCGATGCAGCAGAAGTAAACATTAACGCCTACATCTACAACCCGGCTCCCGTAGGTATTAAAATTGACAGCCTGGTTTATACGGTCGCTCTTGAGGGCGATCAAATTTCAGAAAGCAGGTATTCCAAAGCTTTACGTATTGAGGCAAGTAAGGTCTCAAAGGTAACGCTTCCTGTCTCAGTGGAATTTAAGAAGCTGATAGCAATAATGAAAAAGATGGAAGCAGCAAAAAGAGACAGCGGCTATTTTCAGCTTAATGCAGAGGTTTATATTAAAAATAAGCTTCTGCCAAAGAAGCGTTTTGACCTGACGCTCACGAAGCTAATGCCGATGATGTATTTCCCCGACATGAAAATCAAGGGGGTGAAGCTGGATAAGATAAGGCTTAATGGCGGAACGATACTGGTAAAAATGGAGATAATGAATAAAAATATTTTTGATATAAGTTTCAAAAATCTTTCCTACCAGGTAAAGCTTGAGGATAACGACTGGATCAAGGGGAACAGGGACGGGGTAGTTGACCTGCCTGCAAAGCAGGCGGCTATAGTATCGATCCCCCTGGAGCTGAATATAGGGACAATGGGCAAAGGCCTGATTGACATGATCTTAAAAGGGGGAGACATGCGCTATCAGATGAAGTTTAAGGCGGACATTGTTTCCAGCAATAAGACCATTCAGAACACCAGGATGGAAATGAAGGCTCAGGGCAACATGAAATCTCTCAAAGAAGCCGCAAGTAAAAAAGGATAGTATTCAATATGATGCCGGCCGTCTGAGAGCAGAGAGCCGGCATTTTTATACTCCTCACTTCACGAACAAAAACCTGTCTCAAAAATCCGAAGAAAAGTACCAATTAATATTGATAAAATGTTTGAGGCAATTTAGCAATGGAATTCACTATGCATTCCTTGTACACTTTATTAATGCACTTAAAGCAATCGGGAAATGTCATAGATTATTAATTGTGCCAGTGGAATTGAAATAAAAAATGAATCTATGTCGTATAAAAATTGTGAATAAGAAAAGAAACTGATGAAAGAATAAAAAAGAGGAGGATAAGATGAGGTTCTATACGTGGCGAAACTTAATGATAATTATTTTACTGCTGTTTGCGGCAAGCTCATATGCTCAAAGGGGGCATTTCCGTTCCGATTCTCTTAACACTGTTACCGTTACCGGAAAAGTAATGACGGACAGTGTTGTTAAACCTACAAGCATTTATTCTCTGGATGTGGATGGCGACAGTACTGCCGATTATATACTATATTTCGGACCAGTATGGTATCACCCCGACAGCAGTGTCAGCCTGGCAAAAAGACCGGTAAACGGGCAGACAGTTACAATTACAGGCGGTTTAAGCAAGAGAACTATAATGAACAAAACCAAAGCGCTTATAGTCTATGAAATTGACGGCGCCTTTTGGCGCGATCCCAATGAGTCGGCGTGGAATAACCTCAAGGACAACGATCACATGGGGGATCATATGAAAGACAGCTGCCGCGGCAATGCTTTCGGTTTTATGCACGACAGCCTTAAATCGGTTACGCTCAAAGGAAGAATACTGGTTGACACCACACTGCTTTATAACCTGTATTATATTGACGTAACAAAAGACCAGAAGCCCGACTACTTCCTTAACCTGGGACCATTCTGGTATCAGCCTCCTGCAGGCCAGCAGTGGCCTAAAGACATGGATTCAGTTACAATAACAGGCGGGCTTCTGCCAAAGTCGGCAATGAAGATGGTAATTGTATATACCATCAACGGGCAGCTGTGGCGCGACAGCACGCTGGTGCGCAGAGGCTTAAGAGGCGGATGGGTTCACAAGAGTGATACACTGACGAAATTCACTTCACCTTTTGATTCATCAACGTGGATGCAGATGGGTGCTGACTGGAATAACGGGGGCATGATGGGCGGCGGCATGAAGATGCCCGACAGCCTGTATGGACAAATAATTGAAGTGCTTCCGGGCAGTGTACCGAGCGGAGGAAAGAACAAAGTCCTTGCAGCCTACGAGGTTGGCTTCTTTAATTACAACGGCACAAACCTGATGAGAGGCATGACAGGGTGCGGAGGCCATATTACATTCGGCAGCCCGGTTATGATGCAGCTTCACTTTACCAATAACCAACTTAAGGGCGGCAACTATGACCTGAAGACAGTCAAGGCACAGTACTGGAACAGCACAACCAACAGCTGGACGCCGGTTGATAATGGAAAACTGGATTCTGCTACAAATACAATTTCATTCTCGCAGCCAATTGCAAGCAGCTACATAATTCTAACGGCAGAACAGACAGCTACTGCAGTTGAACTGGTAAGAGATTTTACTCCTTCCAGTTACAGCCTGGTGCAGAATTACCCTAATCCGTTTAACCCTTCAACTTTCATTACCTATGAAATACCGAAGGCCGGAATGGTTACTTTAAGGGTTTATGATATTCTTGGAAGGCAGGTGGCACAGCTTGTAAACGAGAGCCAGAACGCCGGAAAATATTCAGTAACGTTTAATGCCGCGGATTTGCCAAGCGGTATTTATATTTATGAGCTGAGAGCAAATGATTTCCAGATGAGCAAAAAAATGACTCTGCTTAAATAACAGATAAGGATTGTACCCTCAATAATGCAAAGCCCCGCAAAACATGCGGGGCTTTGCTGTTATTAAGACGGGACAGAAATTTTCACCCGGGCAAAATTCTTGAAATTGACGCCTAACATGCATATAATTTCATAGGCTTGGGTTCAAAAGAAAATGACAGTCGGATCAACTATTTCTCATTACCAGATAACCGGAAAACTCGGCTCGGGGGGAATGGGGGTGGTCTATAAAGCTGAAGACACAAAGCTGCACCGTACGGTAGCCCTAAAGTTTCTTCCCGCCGAACTTTCTTGCGATGAGGAGGCAAAGCAAAGATTTATGCTGGAAGCTCAGGCAGCATCATCGCTGCAGCACAATAATATATGTACCATTCATGAAATTGAGGAAACCGGTGAGGGGCAGATATTTATCTGCATGGACTGCTATGAAGGGGATACGCTTGATAAAGCAATGCGCGGGCGTCATTTTGAGATTGATGAAGCTTTAGATATTATACTTCAAGCCGCATATGGACTTGAGAAAGCCCACCATAAAGGAATTGTCCACAGGGACATTAAACCTTCCAACATATTTTTAACAGAAGACAAAGTAGTTAAAATATTGGATTTCGGGCTGGCAAAGTTGTCCGGAAGCTCAATAGTGAATACAAAGCTTGGGACTACAATTGGAACAATTGCCTATATGTCGCCTGAGCAGGCCAGGGGGGACAAAGTTGATGAAAGGACCGACATATGGTCGCTGGGTGTGGTGTTTTACCAGATGTTAAGCGGGCAGCTTCCGTTCCGCGGAGACTACGATCAGGCGGTGATATACTCCATACTGAACCAGGAGCCTGAAGCATTAAATAAAATGACAGACAATGTGCCTTTGGGGGTGCAGGCATTTGTTGAAAAATGCCTTTCGAAGGATCCCGCAGAGAGGTTCAAAAATATGGATGAAGTAATTGCTGGCTTAAAAGAATTAAAACATGGAGGTACTTATACTGAGGTTTCAAAGGCAATTAAGCCAAAAGTAAACAATAAAATATTATTGCTTTCTGCTGCTGCACTCATTCTTGCCCTGGCAATAATATTTTACTTCATCCGAAATAAAACAGCATCTGCAGATATAGTTTCAATTGCCGTACTTCCATTTCATCCAATTACGGCTTCAGAAGAGGATAAAGGTTTTGCCGAAGGTATTCACGATGACATACTGACGCAGCTTTCAAAAATAAGAGGGATGCAGGTAATTGCCCGTACCTCTGTTATGCAGTACCAGAATACAGATAAGCCGGTCAGGCAGATTGCCTCAGAGCTAGGCGTTGGAGTGGTGCTTGAAGGAAGTACCAGAAGGAGCGGCGACAAAATACGTGTTACTGCCACGCTGATTGATGCCGAAACAGAAAAGAACCTCTGGGCTGACAGTTACGACAGGCAGTACGGCGACATCTTTTCTATACAAAGCGATATCGCGCAGAAGATTGCCTCGGCTCTTGAGGTGAGTCTGGGAAGCGAGGAGAAACGTTCAATAGAGACACAGGATACAAAAAGTCTGGCGGCTTATGAGTACTTTCAGAAAGGGAAGTTCTACTGGAATTCTTCTTTCGACTACGCCGGAAACCTGAAAGCGGCTGAGATGTTTGAAGAGGCCTGCAAACTGGATACAACATTTACGCTTGCATATGCATATCAGTCGATGGCATACACTACAGTATTAACCGATCTGCCTGCTTCAATGAAAAAGCAAAAGAATATCATAATAGCCAAAAATGAGCGGGCCTTAAATAAGGCGATGGAGCTGGCACCATCCAGGCATGAAGTCCTGATGGCAAAAGGAAATTACCTCTTCCTGTATAAGGATGACAAGAAAGCGGCAATTGAGGAGCTGGAAAAAGCAGATAAAGCCAGGCCTAATAATATTGACGTATTGTATCTTATGTCAATGCTGTATTCAATTATAGGGGATGCCGGGAACTCTCTCCGTATAGACACGAAAATCTACGCGCTGAATCCCAAATGGAGCCCCGGAATCTCAAGCCTGGCGTGGGATAACTTTTATCTGCACCGCTATAAAGAATCTGCCAGGTGGGCAGACGTGTTTATTTCCGCCGATCCTGAAAGCGGTGAGGGGTACGGCATCAAATTCCGCGCACTGGCTTTAGGGCTTGGTGACCTGAAAAGCGGAGAAGGTGTGCTAAAAGAAGGGGAAAGGTATATCAGGACATTTCCGTACTACATAACAGTAATGAAATTCTACAATTACTTATACAGGAGAGACTACTTAAATGCCCTTGCGGTACTTAATAACTGGGAATACCGCGAGAGGTTTATCCTCCGCACAATTGCACTAAGAGCACTTAACAGGTTTGATGAAGCGAGGGTAAATTTCGATTCGGCACGCGTGAGCTTTGCAAAAGAAGAGCTGAACCACAATGAACGTTCGCGCGTTCCGCTTTCAGTTGCCATTGCCTTTGCGGGATCAGGTGAAAAGGAAAAAGCGCTCAGGGAGCTTGGAAGAATAGACAGTTCTTTCCAGGGGCGCTATCACATTGACAGGGCTTACACATATATTCTTCTTGGTGAAAATAAGCAGGCCATAGAATGCCTTAAAAGGTCACTTGATAACCCGTACGACATGGGCCTCGCAATGCTAATGCTGGATCCGCGCCTGGATCCTGTCAAGAATGATCCTGAGTTTATGAAACTATCGGCTAAAGCCGGTGCTGTTTTAAAGATGCAATAAGCTACTTCATTCTTTTAATTACCAGAAGCGTAATGTCGTCAAACTGCTCAGTGCCTTTTGTAAACAGGTTTACTTCAGAAAGAATATTGTGAAGAATATTCTCTGCATTGTCATCTAATGAACGGCTTATTATCTGAATAAGCCTTTCTTCACCAAATTCCTCCTCCCTTGTATTCATCGCTTCGGTAACACCGTCAGTAAAAAGTACAAGCACGCTTCCCGGGCTTATTTCAGCATGGCTGCCGGTATAAGGGAAGCCCGGTATCATGCCCGCGACAATGCCTCCTTCGGTAAGTCTTAAGCATTCTTTCCCCGGGGAAAAAAGAAAAGGAGGGTTATGGCCAGCGTTGCAGAAGCTTAAGGTGTGGCTTTTTGTATCAAGAATGCAGTAGCAGAGTGTTGCGTATTTTGACGGATCCGTTGAGGCATAAAGCAGGTTATTTGTAAAAGAAACCGCCTCGCGGCATTGTGCCCTGTAGAAAGCCTGTCCCCTTATTGAGGCCTGAATATTTGCCATTAGAAGTGCCGCCGGCATTCCCTTGCCCGAGACGTCTGCAATACAGAAGGCTAATTCCGATTCATCCATTTTTATAAAGTCGTAATAATCTCCACCCACCGACTTGGCCGGGATGCTTATACCCGTAAGCTGGTATCGCGCAAGGTGCGGTATTTCCTTCGGAAGCAGATCGGCCTGAATTTGTGTAGCCATGCGCATTTCTTCCAGCATGCTCATTAAAGTCTGTTCCTCTTTAAGGAGCCTTGCGTTTTCTATTATCTGTGCTGACTGTGCGGCAATAATTGAAAGAAGCCTTTCATCATCGGGTGTAAAATGTTCCGAGTCTTTTTTGTTGAAGACCGATATAATGCCTGTCATATCGCCCTTAAAGAAAAGAGGCACGCTTATCAGATTGCAGATTGAAAGGCTTTCCTGGCGTGTCCTGAAAAATCTTTTGTCATTCGGGAAGTCATTTATAATAAGGGATTTCTTGCTGCTTAGAATCCATCCTGTAATCTGGTCGTCAAGATGGTATGCAAAGCTATAGACAGAATGGTCAGTTTTTCTTATCATTGTCTTAAATGCAGTTTCGTCGTGTTCTTTGCCCAGAAGCATTACAGAAGCCTGTTCGGCCTTCAGGTGTTTGATGCACTTTTGAACTATGAGTCCGATAATCCTGTCAAGAGAAAGTGTGGAATTAACGGCTGTTGCAATTTCGTTCAGAATTGAAAGCTCTTCAAGAGAAGACTTCAGGTGACGGTTTTCTTCTTCAAGCTGCTGAAATTTATCCATTTTATTCCTCCCCCGCATTGTAACAGATATAAGGTAATTACAGGAATTACAACAAACAAGAAAGAAAACGGGTGTTTATATTTTCGGAATTACAGGGAAATTTATTATGTTTGCCGGACTGAAATAGTGCGAAAAAAAAGAAAACATAAAAAAACGGAGAAATAGTATGAGAGGCGTAATAAGACGCGCTGAATATGCAGCAAGTGAGAGCCAGGCAAAGGAGATTATTGAAAAAGGGGAGCATGGTGTTTTATCTACTACTTCCGCTGACGGATATCCATACGGCGTTCCAATGAGCTACTGGTATAAAGACGGGCTGATTTATTTTCACTGCGCAAAGGAAGGGCAAAAGCTGGATAATATAAAGGCAGACAACAGGGTGTCTTTTTGCGTTATTGGAGCCAGCGAGGTATTGCCCGGTGATTTTACAGTAAATTATGAAAGCGCTGTTGTATTTGGAAAAGCTTATGAAGTTACCGGCAGTGAAAAAGAAGAAGCCATGCTGGAAATGGTAAAAAAGTTTTCGCCTGACTTTATGGAACAGGGGAAAGAAAGCAT
>JAAXKN010000063.1 GCA_025612375.1 Ignavibacteria bacterium | reverse complement strand
TCCGGCAAAACATTGATAAATTTATTTGAAATTGTATAAATCAGGTGACTGAAGTCATAGTGTTCTTTCAGGAGGCCATCAGCTTTTTTTCTTTCCTCCATTTCCCGCATCAGCTCTTCATGCTTTCCGGCAAGCATAGCAGAATGCATCTTTTCCCTTTCATAAAGCTTTCTGACCCATCCGGCAGCAGATCCAAGTATAAAGGAAATCACAATAACAAGAATCACCGTAAGAGGATTATTGCGGTGGAGATTAAATATTATTATAAAAAAGAGGCTGCTTAATATGATGAAAGTCCCGGATAACAGGCCGCGTTTTATTCCCCAGAACCAGGAGGAAGCAACCATCGGAAGGATGGTTAATGGGAAAGGAGGAACGGAAAACAGTTCATGCAAGGCTGCAAATACAGCCCAGTATATTACAACTGCATAAATAACAATTAAAATTGATTTTACAGAAAAAGTTTTTCTGTTACTATTTTTCATATAATATAATCAGTTCAATGAAATAAATGTTCCCGAAACGCAAATATATAGTCGACAAATGATAAAATAATTTGAGTTTAAAATATATTTTTATTAATCTCATAAGTGTTATTTCATTATCGAAAGAACTGTTATTTATTATATATTCATAGTTTATTCATTTTTTCCTTTAACGAAAGTGAGGCATGAATGCAGACAATTCTAGGTGCAGGCGGGGCAATTGGAATTCCTCTTGCAAAGGAACTTCCGAAGTATACCGATAAAGTCCGGCTTTCCGGGAGGCACCCGATAAAAGTAAATTCATCGGATGAGCTTTTCCAGGCGGACCTTAGGGACCTGAAGCAGACAATGGAAGCTGTAAAAGGCTCCGACGTTGTGTACCTCACCGCAGGACTGAAGTACGACACTCAAGTATGGCAGAAGGAATGGCTTGAGGTGATGAATAATGTAATTACGGCATGCAGTGAACACAATTCGAAGCTTGTATTTCTTGATAACGTGTATATGTACGGGCGTGTTGAAGGCTGGATGACAGAAGAGACACCGTTTAACCCGGTCAGCAAAAAAGGCGAGGTACGCGCAAAAACAGCCTCGAGACTTATAGACGCATACAAAAAGAAAGAGGTTACAGCTGCAATTCTAAGGGCGGCTGATTTCTATGGACCTGACAACAGGGGTTCTGTACTGAACATGCTGGTTCTGGACAGGATGAAGGTGGGCCAAAAGGCAAATTGGCTAATTGACGCCCACAGGCTTCATACTTACACTTATACTCCTGATGCAGCAAAAGCCATGGCATTAATTGGGAATACGCCTGATGCTTTTAATCAGACGTGGCACGCGCCATCGGATATGGACGTATTAACGGGAGAGGGTTATATTAAAATGGCGGCTGATTTCCTGGAAGTGAGTCCAAAGTATACAGTTCTTAAAAAATGGCAGATGCAGCTGGCAGGAGTTTTTAACCCGGTAATAAGGGAAACTCTTGAGATGTTATATCAGAATGAGTACGATTACCTTTTTGACAGCAGGAAGTTTGAAGGGCGCTTTAAGATTAAGCCTACTCCGTACAGGGATGGAATAACTTCATATTTAAAGATGTAGGACGGCTTTGCAGGGGTTTGACGTTCAACGTTAAGAGATGATTGTTGAATATTTTAACAGAGGCAGAGCGTGTCTGCCTCTTTTGTTCACTTCAGGAGGATGAACTTTTTTGTAAGGATGCGTCCACCCGATTCAAGTTTATAGAAATAGACGCCGCCGGGCAGTTTATCTCCGTTATATCTAACTGAATAGTCGCCTGCGGGCTTGTATGCATCCAGTATGACTGCCACCCTGCTACCCAGGATATTATAGACTGAAAGCCTGACCATTCCGTCCTGTTTAACTGAAAAGTTGATTGTTGTTGATGAGTTAAACGGGTCGGGATAATTTTGAGACAGTGAAAGCGCGCGCAATGTATCAGGATGGAAAGAGTTTATTTTATTCTTTTGCGGGTATAAATTTCCCTGCAGAAACAGGAAAGAAATTAGAAACAGGAAAAGACTTTTCATTACAGACCCCTCGATTATCAATTTTTATCCGGAAAGTAAAATCTTCAGATCAATATACGAAATAATTACAAGGGATTACATAGCTCAGGCGGAGTGTAAATGAATCTTATCTTAACTTTTGCTTTGTTTCTTTTGATCTGGAGTTCACTAAATTCCAGGTATGTATCTTTCCTGAGCTCAAGTGCATAGGGATAAGGAGTATCCTTAGTATTAAATTCCACCATTTCGTCGCCCATGCGTCCGCCTTCGTATGCAATCCAGAGAGTTACATTATAGCTACTGTCGGGTTCTTCAGTCAGATAAAAGAACATTACGGACATCTCCATTCCTGAAATTGTGACGGCATGATTCTTTGAGATCCAGAATTCGTCTGGATAATAATACATGTCGCTCGGTATAGTATAATTGTAGTCAGTTTTATCCGTTCCCGGGGCGAGCGGGTTAACGTCGCTGTTCAGATTGTTGCAGCCTGAAAGCGCGAGGCACAAAGCCAGGAAAAGAAATAGTGTTTTCATAACTACTTACCGTAATTATTCAACAGTAATTAAACATATTCCGTGCCTACGTGAAATTGCAAAATCGGCCCATTTTAATGATATGGGATTAAGGAGTGACCTGTTTGAGCTACAAACAATTCCGGGAAAATATACAGTCAAACAGGACTTTGGGTGTAATTTTGCCACCTTTTGAAGTCTGAACCAGATGAGGAATAACCGGGAATCGAAACATAATTATAATATCAATCCACAAATTCTATAAGATCATCAGGCTTGAGGGGAATAGAAAGCATGGATTTCCCGTTGTTCGGCATTCTGTTTACAGCGGGGTTAAAGACAAGTCCGTATTTAACATCCTCCTCGATCCAGCCGAGCATTCCGTTATAGACCGGAAAGTCGTCTGCCTCAATTATAACTGCCGCACGGCCGATCATGCGTCTGCTGATATCGCGTACCTTCACTTACTGTTCCTTTTTATTAGACCTACTATTATGAAATAAAAAGTAACAGACTGGAATTCAATGGATAAAGACATAACCGGTGATTTATTTCAGGGGGCAGGAAGATTCCTGCCCCGGATAGAAATGTATTTACTTGAGGAAAGCCATTTTTCTTACGGATTTGAAGGTTTCGTTACCTGTTTCCGATTTAGCTTCAATTGAATAGAAATATATTCCGGAAGAAAGCTCCGCGGCATTGAAATTAACGGAATGATTTCCAGCCGCCTGAATGCCGCTGAAAAGGGTTTTTACTTCCTGTCCGATTGAGTTAAAAACGATAAGCTTTACGCTGCTCTGTTTTGGAAGCGAGTAGCTGATGACAGTAGCAGGATTAAAGGGATTGGGATAGTTCTGATTGAGTGAATAAGCTGCAACTATCTGCCCGTTTTCCTTAACGCCGCTTGTAGCGGACTGGACATTCACGCTGAAATTGGGAGCAAAGTTCCACTGCGGCTTTGTGCTTACTCCGCAGGCATATAAAGTTTGTGTTCCGGCCTGTGATGGGGCTGTATACTGAAAGCTGAAGACATACTTTCCGCCCGAAAAAGTTTTTGCCGAAGGCTGTGTGAGCTCACCGTTTAAGATTTTAAGGTTAGCATCGGAGTTTGCAAGTGTTCCGTTTGATGCGGCTATATCGGTTCCGACGCCTGTTCCTGAGCCTCCGGTGATGGTAACAGTATAATTGCCTGTCTCGCCTGTTTTAAGAGTTGCCGGACCGTTAATAACGACACTGACCTGGCTGCTTGCACTGCCATGGCAGCCCGCGCAGCCGGAAGAATTGGTTTTCAGTGTATATCCGCTAATGCCGGTTGGACGTGAATATAAATAAGAACTGCAAAGGACGCATATTGAGAAAGTAATTATAAAGAATGCGTTATTCATTTTTAACATTGTAGCGTTTATTTTCATACTGTCTGTTCCTTTTTCTTAATGATGAATATATTTTCTTCAATTTCCGTAACGGCAAATATTAGCAATTATTTACCAAATGTAAATTATTTCCATATCCCAAATTTTATGCCCTAAACCGCGAATTCGGCATATTTTAAGCGTTTCAGGCGGTCGAAGCAGAAAATATTTCGCAGCACTTTTTGCATCAGCAAAATACCGGACTTCCATCAACCGTCTGAGGCTGAACTTCGGACGCAATTTCTTTTCCCTCTTTTTTTATTTTTTATTTGTTATTTTGGGGTGTGAATTTTAATCTTTTATGGAGAATTATGCTCAAAGGCTTAACACCTAAAGAGGACAAGTATTTTGATGATTTCAGCAGCATGATTAAGACTATCAGCGAAATGGCTGCACTTTCAAATGATTTTTTTTGTGAGGGTAAATACGACGATGAAATATCCCTCAAAATGAAGTTCCTGGAAAGAAGATGCGACGAGATCTCGCACAAGGTTTACAAAAAGCTGGATAAGAGCTTTCTTACGCCCTTTGACCGGGAGGATATATACAAACTTATAAAAACTCTGGAAAGCATCAGCGACACGATTTATGCTGCTGTTACGAGGGTTACAGTTTATGATCTGAAAACTCCTCTTCCGGTTGCGGAAAAGCTTCTGGAAATTGCAGCCACACAGATTAATGAGCTTTATAAGTCAATTGTGGATAACAAGGTCAAAGTTACCGAGGATCTGAAGCGTGTAAGCGCACTTGAGGAAGAAGCCGATGCCATATACCGTGAGGCTGTAACAAATCTTTTCAAGGAAGAGAAGAACGCCATAGAA
Organism: Ignavibacteria bacterium; assembly: GCA_025612375.1. Lineage (NCBI taxonomy): Bacteria > Pseudomonadati > Ignavibacteriota > Ignavibacteria > Ignavibacteria bacterium. The sequence goes on along the minus strand of JAAXKN010000063.1, from coordinate 10,280 downwards.
CTCATTAAGAAGAAAGAGATTCTTGATATTCTTGAAACCACGACGGACAAGTGCATGGCAGTTTCATCTGTTATTGTAACCGTATCCTTAAAGAACGGATAAATTGACCCTGCTATTAAATTAATGAAAGCCGCCTCTGAGCTAAGAGGCGGTTTTTTATTATTATCAGAGAAGAAATTTCATTCCTGCCAAGGCTGCAGTGCCTGCATCTTCCCGGAACCTTAAAGCATACTCCGCCACAATGCTTATATTCCGGCTTAAAGGGATATCGAGGCCTATTCCCAGTTGTCCGGCAAAACGCAATGTATTTTGGGCATGAATCATGACCTCTCCCATTTTCGAAGGCGGTTCAACAGAAGGTGGCGTCTCATGAATCCAGATGACCTCATTATTGTGATTATAAGAGCAACCAAGTCCTGCCAGAAGATACACTCCTCCGAAATTCAGTTTAGCGTTAGCCATCAGGTCTACAATTCTGCTTACCGGATTGCCGGGTACGGAATTTTGATCATATCCTTTATAATCAAAACCGAAATCGGAATATTCGGCCAGGAGCTGAAAAGAGGTTATTCTGACAAGGTGATATTCAATTCCGAGCGCAAAATGGGGCCCTTTTTTCCAGTGGGAGCTGGAGCCGCCCCCCAGGTTCAGGCTGCCAAAGCTGCTTTGGGCCACACCTGCTTTTGCCAGCAGATAAAACTCACCTTGTTCCTGTGCGGAAATTATCCCTGCAGAAAAAAGAATAATCATGAAAAACTTTTTCAGCATACAGCAGTACTCCTGAATATTGGGATAAAAAAATTATATGAAACTACTGGCAGAAGTTAATATACTTTCAATTATGAAACAAATGATAAAAGAATCATCATACTGATTTTGATGTCCTGTGGGCCGGGCTGTACATGCTTTTACATTGATTGTCACACACGGATTTTATTTTATAAAGACAGATGTACAACAAAAACGGGATAATATGGATACAACATACTTAAAATCGTTCGCACTTGGTGCTGTTTCAGGCATGAGAAGCTTAATGGCGCCCGTCTTTACAAATGAAATTCTTAAAAGTCATCATACACGCAGACTTATGCATTCACCATTCAAGGTGCTTGCAGAAGGCAAGCTCTCCCCGTTTTTAAAGACTGCCGCCTTAGGTGAGCTTGTAGTGGATAAACTGCCCGATATACCGGACCGTATAGAGCCGGCGCTTCTTGCCGGGAGGGCTGCTTTGGGGGCTTTAAGCGGGGCCGCATTCTGCGCCATGGAGAATAAGCAGATGGCAATTGGAGCAGCAACGGGTGCTGCCGGGGCAATAGCTGCGGCTTATCTTTTCCTGTTTTTGAGGAAGAAAGTGGGCAAGGAATTTAAGATTAACGATACCGTAGTAGGAATTGCCGAGGACCTGATGACAATCGGGAGCGGGCTCGGTCTTATTAAGGCAGCCAAATAGCAAAAATGCGATTCCGGTCAATTTTCGCCCGAGATAACATGCCATAAAAAAATAACAATATTTCCGTGTTTTTTTCAAAGTAAAATTTTATATTTCTTTCGGGGAAAGACCCTAACTGGCATCTGAAATAAAACTGCGGAACAGATGAAAACACGGTTATTGATTTTCTTAAGTTTGGTTCTGCTGTTTTTCCAGGAAACGCTCCATTCACAGGGACTGCGTTTCTTCAGGGAGAACATACAGATTGAAGTAAACAAGGATGAATGCATCCTGACGGGTATATATTATTTTGCCAACCCTTCGGGCTCCCGGGTCTCACAAAGCCTCTATTATCCATACGTTGTAAACGATTCTCTTCCCCTTCCATATAAAGCCGAAGTTAAAGATCTGAAAAGCGGTAAAAAGGTGTCAGGCATTTCAACTGCCAAAGGTTTGCTCTTTGCGGTTGAAGTCCAGGCAAACGATACAAGTGTAATAGAAGTAAAGTATTATCAGAAGACGCCGATGCACATGATGGAATATATTCTTACCACTACAAAGGAATGGGGCACCTCTTTTGACATGGCGGAATACAGCGTAAAGCTGCCCGCGCGCTACAAGCTGCTTTCGATGCAGCCTCAGTTTGAAAACGAGAAAAAATCCGATAAATACAGAACGTTTTTTACGCTGAAGCGGAATTATCTTCCGCAGCACAATTTTATCATAAAGTGGAAAGAGGTTAAAAATGAAAAAGTCAGGCGTTAGTTGTCTTTTACTACTAGCAATATTAATTTTTTCAAACAGCCTTAAGGCAAATCCCATAGGTTTTACATTCTTCAGCGAGCTTGTGTTTGATTCCACGGGCTGGAAGCTGGAGATGAATCTTAATCAGCCATTTTTTAATCAGCAGGGCGATTCGCTTTCATTAAAAGGCTGGTACCTGGTAAGCGGGAAAGACACAGCCTACTTTAAGGACTGGATGTACCTGAGGCCATATACGGGCGATATCTCAAAAACAAGTTATCTAGTACTGACAAAAGATAGCCTGCGGGGAGCTCTGGATCTGAATATGGAAGGCGACTCACTTTATCTTTATGCGCCGGATGGGAATCAGTGGGATGATTTGAAATTTGGTAAAAGTGGAATTACGGTTCTAAAACTCAATCAGTCACTTTGTTTAAGTTATAATTTCTTTTATCTTGATAACTCCCCTACCATAGGAGAACCGAATGACAGAAAAGGGGCTACAGCTACAATAAAGGGATTCGTGAAAGATGCCTCAGGCCATCCGGCTGTAAATGAAAGGTTTGCATATGTAGGTAACCATACGGAATTTTATTGCACTGATTCGACTGGGCATTTTTCGTTCGAAGACTGGGCAGCCAGTACTTATAACTTTTACTTCGCAAACGGAACCAGCCATAAATATCTATCCGTAAGTCTCCAGCCTGGTGAAATAAAGGAAGTGGTGTTTCAGCTCGACTGGGTAATCAGTGACAACAATCAGGCTCAGGGTGTTGAGAAGAAACCGGGCCTGGGGGAAATTAGATACTCTCTGGATCAGAACTACCCAAATCCTTTTAATCCTGCAACTTCAATAAGTTATTCTATTCCAAAGGCAGGGCCTGTGAAACTTCAGGTATTCAATTTGCTGGGAAATGAAGTGGCAACGCTTGTAAATGAGTACAAGAATGCGGGAACGCACAAGGTTAGTTTTGATGCTTCGGTGCTTCCAAGCGGAGTTTATATTTACACTATACAGTCCGGAAGCTTCAGGAATGCAAAGAAAATGACAGTAATGAAGTAGAAGATTAATCCTGCTGAATGTCTTTCATTTAAATTCGGTTTTATCAAGGTGCACCCACTCACTTCCTGTTTTTTCATAGGAAGTGAGTGGGCGCATCTGTAAAAGCCCATCCATCCCAAGTCCTTTGCGAAATAAATTTCATTGGGGATATTAATTATTTAATATATCTTTGTAATAAGTAACTGTCTGAGTGCAAATATAATTTCCGGAGATAAATAAGGATGCCAACAGAAATGGGCGCAAAATTTACTTCAGCAGATGAGTACATATCATCTTTTCCGCCTGAAGTAAAAAGCAAGCTGCAGGATTTAAGGAAAGCCATCAGGCAAGCTGCCCCCAAGGCAGAGGAAGTAATAAGCTATAATATGCCGGCGTACAAATTTCATGGTATACTGGTTTACTTTGCCGGGCACAGTCACCATATAGGTTTTTACCCGGGGAGCAGTGCCATAACAGGCATTTTCAAGGACAGCCTGGCCAGTTACAAGACTTCCAAGGGCACTGTTCAATTACCACTTGATAAACCACTTCCGATCGGTCTAATAAAAGAGATAGTAAAGTTCAGGGTAAATGAGAACCTGGAACGGTCAAAAGCAAAAGGGAAAAAATAGTCCGACATTATCAAAATCCTGATACCCGCATCAAAATTCTGAATATTAATTTAAAGTATAATTTATACCATAAAAATATACCAGCCTGACGGCAGCGTGGTAAAAGATTCGGTTAAAATTCTTTAGAAATATGCCTTTTTTTGTTAAACGTTTTAGTTAAACATCGTCCCAAGGTACTACTCCATCCCATGCTCCATCGGACTAGAAGAATTAAATCCTTCTTCTACTTTCAGGACTATGTAAAAATGCGTCCATTTACGCTACCATTGGGTGATTGTAACTTCTTATAAAAGGATGTATCCTGATACTGCACCATAAAAGAAGTGCAAAGACAAATTCCGGAGGCGGCTCTGTTCATTAAAAAAAGCTCAATCCGGGAAATTCAGTTTAATATTTTAATTAGTTTTACTAAAACTTTTAGTGAAAGGATAATAAAATGAAACGCTTTTTCTTAACAGCACTGCTAAGCCTGGCTTTTGCATTCTCCGGATTAAATGCACAGAATGCATCAACACGTCTTCAGAAACAGCATGACGTAACAAAGTTTATGAAGGCTCATTTAAGTTCGTCCATAGAAATGATAGCCCGGGCGCTTGAGGACCGTCAATTTAATATGAGGCTTTCAGCCCTGCAGACCACGAGGCAGCTGGAGCAGCTTTTCCCGGAAGAATCCTTCAACCGCTTAGTCCAGCCGCTGATTAAAATAATAAATGACAACAACATAGAAACAGAGACACGCGTCCTTGCGGCAATTACGCTTGACCAGCTTCACTCCGACACTGGTGATGAGGCAATATTCCAGGCTGCGAAGAACTGCGAGAACCCAACCATGAAGAATTTTTGCCGGGCAATTACAAGAGTGCCCGAAGAAAGTTTTGCTAACGTATCGCAGGTAAAGTAATGCCCGTATCCATATACCCAGTCTGGTAAAATCCCACATTCTTTACATGTGGGATTTTTTTTATTAGAAAGATCAGGTTTTAGAGTAAATGGGACCCGGTTATACTATTAGGACGTCCTTATAGCTTGCTATCAATCCTCAAATGTGGTATTTTCAAGCTGAATATGAGTGAGGTGATCCAGGGACAGGCTCAGGTATTTTGTAAATAGAGTGGAGGTATTTTATGAGAAAGATACCCGTAGTAATCGTAGAAGATAACTGGCTTCTTCGTGAAAGTATCAAAGAAATGATTGAACAGGCAAAGGACTTCAAGCTGTTAGCTGCATGTGAGCGTTTTGAGGGGATTCCATCGTGGTCATCAGGCGCAGCATCCTTATCGCCAGTAGTGCTTTTAGAGCTCGGGAACTGCAATGAAAAGGGGCTGGAGCTGGTAAGAACTGTAAAGGAGGCTTTACCTAATTCAAAAATTGTTATTATGAATATGCTTCCAAAGCAGGAAGATATACTACAGCTGGTAAGCTGCGGGGTTGAGGGGTTTATTCTTAAAGATGCAGCAAGTGAAGAGTTTTTAGCGACAGTAAGAACTGTCTTTTTAGGGGAGAAAGTTTTGCCTCAGCGCCTGACAAATATGCTTTTCTCGCAGATTATTGAGCACAGTAACGGAAGTGAAATGCCGTCTTTATTAGAGTCGGCGAATTTAAGTTCGCGGGAGAAACAGATAATTCATTTTGTTGCAGAAGGGCTTACAAATAAAGAGATAGCACAGCAGTTAAATATATCGAGCTTCACAGTAAAGAGCCATGTGCATAACATACTAAAGAAGCTGGATTTAAGGAAAAGGATGCAGATAGCAAAAATTGCATCTCTGCAGGAGATTAAATAGAAGCTTACAAAGTATCAGTTCATCTTGCCCGATTACTTCAATTTACCCGCCAGTATTCCTGAGATCTCATAGTTCCGTTCCAGTGGTTATCATTTCAGGGAAGATGGATATCCCGGGATAATTCCCTCCTTCGCGGATTATGGCCGAATCAGCGATCTGCAGACTTCTGCGTGCACGCTACGGGCTTCACGGAAAGCCGCCACAAAAAACCGCAATTTTCGTTTACGGGTTATGGCTTTTATCAATAATTTAAATTACTATAAGTATTATATGCATTTCACTTGACAAATTGGACGCATTATCCTATATACTATTTTATGTTTATTCTATTTTATCCCGTGGACAATAAATTTGGATGAACTTTCATCCAGTTCTCCAGTAAAGGGTATTTCGTTTTAAGCCGTTAAAAGATTCTTACTCACTAAAACCGGGCAAAACTGTTTTTAATAAAACCATTCTTTTTTATTAATAATTAATAGGATTAACGTTGAAATATCTGATTGGTGCTATCCTGTTACTTACTATTTCTTTGTGTTCCTGTTCATCGGAACGGAATTCGCAAAATGGTTCCGGGGACACACTCTTAAGCCACAGCATTACCATCGGTGAAAGCGGAGGCTTTACCGGAAACAACAGCGGTTACTCCATTGATTCTACCGGACTGGTTAAGAGTTTCGAGGGAATACTCACAACAAAAGGCTCTGAAAAGGAAAAGGGGCGGCTGAATAAGGAGCAGATTCAAAAAGTAAATGAACTTATTTCAGAGGTCCTAAAGGCCAAATACTCTGAAAAAGGCAATATCACTTCATACATCACTCTTCGCAAGGATGGTACGGCAACAAGGTACTCCTGGCCCGGTCCGGCCCCTGACAGGAATGTTCCGGAAGCTGTAAGCAGGTTTTATTCTGAGGTCAAAAGCATAATTAAATCACTGCAGGATTAACAAATCAGGAAGAATGACGATGCGTATCTTTATACATGTTTTATATGTAATAATTCCATGTGTTTTCATCTTCGGCGGGAACGGCGGAATTAAGGTTAAGAACAGCCCGGTCAGTTTCACGCAGCACGACAAAATGAAAGGCTTGAGCGTTCTACAGGCTTCTGCGGGGCATGAACTGAAAGTTAAGTGGAGTAAATTTAATTCCACCCCTGCTTTATTAAGCGGAAAACTTACTGCCGCGGGGTATGCTTCTTCAACCCCTCTGCCCTCTGATGGTATCAGGTTCATTTCTGAAAACAGGGATCTTTTTGGGCTTAATGAACCGGATAAAGAATTAAGAGCTGTTTCATCATTTACGGACAATCTAAAAATGACACACGTAAAATATGAACAGCGTGTAAATGGGATCAGGATTTATTACAGTGACATAATCGTCCATTTCAATTCCGATGGTTCTATAGAATCTGTAAACGGCACCTACGTCCCTACCCCAATAATAAATACGGCGGCGCAGATTTCGCCGGATGCAGCAATCTCAATTGCCGCGGGGAAAATTAACTATGTACCCTCTTCAAAAAAATGGGAGCTTGTGGTTTACCAGAAAAATAATGTTCCTGTCCTTGCGTATGAAGTAAACCTACCGGGGAAATATTATCCGATGATGACATTTTTCATTGACGCGCAGACCGGAGAGGTAATAAGAAAAGATGACGGTTTGCGTTATGATGGCCCCACAAAGGGAAAAGGCACAGGGCTGAACGGGACTGTAAGAAATATTGAGACTTACCTCTCGGGTGGCCAGTACTATCTGATTGACGCCACACTGCCAATGTTTACTCCTCCGGTTGACAGCCTGAAAGGCGTTATTGAAACTTATGATGCGCTTAATGATACTTCAGGCAATGGTTATGATAAAGCCAAATTTGTTACCGATCCGAACGGGGATGATAACTTTAACGACAATGATGGTCTTAGGGCTGCCGTGGATGCCCATGCTTATTCAAGAATAGTATATAATTTTTACAGGTCGCATTACAACAGGAACAGTTTTGATAACAAAGGAGGCTCACTACTCAATATAGTTCATTTTAAGGAGCAATATAATAACGCTTTCTGGAACGGGCTGTTCATGTCGTATGGTGACGGTGACGGGGACAGGTTCAGTAATCTGGCCGGTGCCCTTGATGTAATTGGGCACGAGATAACGCACGGCGTAATACAGCACACAGCCAACCTGGCATATGAGTTTCAGCCGGGCGCAATCAATGAGTCCATTGCCGACGTATTCGGATCGCTAGTAGATTCAACAAACTGGCTTATGGGCGAGGACATATTCACGCCCGGTGTTTCCGGAGATGCGCTGCGGAACATTTCCGATCCGCATAACGGAAAGGATATGGGGCAGTCGGGGTGGCAGCCTGCCAACATGAGTGAGTTTGTGGAATTGGCAAATGACGAGGAGCACGACTGGGGCGGGGTCCACATAAATTCGGGGATTCCCAACAAGGCTTTCTTCAATGTAACAAACGGGACAGGGCGCTGGAAAGCCGGGCAGATATGGTACAGGGCACTTACTACTTATCTGACAAAAAACGCGCAGTTTTCGGATCTGAGGCAGGCGTGCCTGAATGCGGCAAAGGATCTCTACGGTGAATCATCAGCAGATTATAAAGCAGTAGCTGACGGCTTTACTGCAGTGGGCATTGATGATGCCACGGGTGAGCCCACATCAACAGAGATGGTTTATGATGACGGAGATCCATCGATAGGCGTATATGAGCCTGATGCGTACTGGCAGCTTGGAGTGCGTTTCAGCCCTTCAGGCAGTGATTATACAATATCACAGGTACAGGTTTACACCAACGGAGACAAAAATAATGGCACGGGCCAGTTTCAGCTTGTAATTTATAAGGCTGATCCTAATAAAGGCCTGCCGGGAGAAGAATGGCTGCAGCCATATACAACAACTCCGAAAGGCACAGGCTGGCAGCAATATAACATAACCGGCGGATCGCTTTCAGGAGATTTTTTTGTAGCAGTTTTATATGACGGGGCCGGCCAGCCGTTAATCGGAGCCGATCCCCCGTCCGGCAACGGCAGAGCTTACGAATATGACAATGCTCAGAAATCCTGGTACAAGATGGCTGCGCCGAATGATTACACACTTTTTATGAGGGCAACCATAAAGACAGCTACAGCAGTTACGGAAATAGACACTAAAATTCCGGATAAATTCAGCCTGGAGCAGAATTATCCGAATCCTTTCAATCCAACGACAACGATACGCTATGCCCTGCCAACCGGGACAGATGTTAAAGTAGCAGTTTATGACATAACAGGAAAGCATGTGGCAGAGCTGGTAAACAATTATCAGAATGCAGGCACTTACAATGTAACGTGGAACGGCATGAATGAGCTGGGTGAAAAAGTCTCAAGCGGTATATACTTCTGCCATATAAAGGCAGGCAGCTTTGAAAAGACTATGAAGATGAATCTGCTGAAATAATTAAAAGTTTATTAAAGCCCGAAACCGGCAGGTCTCCGGGCTTTTTTATTATGCAGGTCTAATCCCTGTCGGTTTCAAAGTTATGGATGTTTTTAAGGTCAATTATCACGTCGCCATTTTGGTCGATAAAGAAAGCGGGCTTGAAGCGAGCGCCCCAGATTATCTCATCAAACCTGTAAGAAAATCTTGAATGGACGGTCTGGCTGAAAATATCATCATAGCCTTTTATAAGTATAAGGATTTCAGTTTCGAGGTTTTTCAGGTCCTCAGGGGTTTTATTCCAGAAAGGGCTCTCCTCATCGATCGGGTGGACGATAGTCCAGCTTAAGGGGAAGAAGTAGATATATGACCTTTCAAGCGCAAGGTTGTAGTATTCCCTTTTGCTGCTGCCGTTAGTATTTTCAACGAAAGCGACCATAACCTTTGCCTCAACTTCAAGAAGGGCATTACTTCTCTGGTTTGCAATTCTGAACTGCAGGCTGGTTTTGTCCTGATATGGGGAAATGAGGGCCTTACTGCTATAAAGGATTCTTGCCGTCGGGCGTGAGAATCTTCCGTAAAGGAGTCCTGTTACGAGGGCAAAGCCCAGGAGTCCTGTAAGTGTTTCAAAAGTGACAATTATATTTGCATAGATCCCCATGGGGGCCATATTGCCGTAGCCGACGGTTGAGATAGTCTGGACGCTGAAGAAGAAAAGATTTTCCAGTGTTCTGATTATAGTCTCTCCCCTTGCGCCGTGCACGCTATCGATGCCTGTTATAAAATAGAGCAAAGCATAGAAGCAGTTGACAAGGAGATAAAAGCCCAGGACTGAAGAGATGAACCTGGGCCAGGAGAGGTTTACCAGGAACTGGTAGATATCCCAGAGTGAGAAACCCGTACCCACGCGGGTAATATTAAAAGACCCGTCGTTATTAATAATTCTTTTTGTCCGGCTGAAGTACTTTTCGCTAAGTCCGGGGTCATTTGATTTTCCAGGCAGTGGCGGCATAAAGTTCTTTCATTAAAGTATAATTAATAATGTAAGTTAAAAAATTCCTAAGTGCCAGAAAGTCTATAGTCAAAAGTTAATCCGCAAAAATGCTCTGGAAGCTTTGCGATACAAAACTTATTACCTGAAAGGATAAAGATTCTTTCAAATTTTGTAGCCTAATCCGAAACCCAGCCTAAGGCCGTAAATTCCCGGACTAATTGTATTTT